>JADKIY010000001.1:600000-850996 GCA_016722575.1 Elusimicrobiota bacterium
GGGATTCCTCCGTGGAACGATTGAAGGACGTCGGCGCGGCCTTGAACGGTTTTTTTGCCGAGCTTCAACGAACCACGCTGGTCCCCCAACCCCTGCGCCGACTGGCCATGACCTACCGCCCCGATTTCGTTTTAAGCTTGTCCCGGCTTCTCCCCGCCGGTCCGTCCGATCGCGACGCGTTCTCGATCCCCGCCGTTTTGAAAGCGCAGGAGGAATTGCAGGCCCAGGCCCAAAACGCCCTTCAATTTTATCGGGAAATGGAGGGCTTGAAGGGTCTGCACAAGGACGTTTACTTCTCCAAAACCCTCCAAGGCCTGATGACGGAAGCGCCCCCCAAATTGGCCGGTTTGTTCGAAGAACGGTCCCTCCCCCTTTTGCGCCGGTTGGCGGAGCGGACGGGCACCGAGGGGACCCTGACGGGCGTGGAAAGCGCCTTGGCGGCTTTCCGTTCGGCCAACGGCGAACAGGCCGGTCCGGCCTTGTCGCGACTCACCCGCGAAACGGAAAATTTCCTCGAACGCGCCTTCGGCGTCCGTCGGGATCTGTTGGCCGATCTCCCGGGTCATCCGCGGACCGAGGTCCGGACCGCGTCGGTGTTCTTCAACCGCGGCGACTTGGTTCGGTCCGTGGAGGAGGCTCTTTCCCCGGAACGGGACAGTCTTCGGTCCGCGGCCGAGACGGCGGACCGACTCCACGGGGCGTTCCAGGCTTTTGACCGGGCGTTGTTCACCGCGTTGGAATCCGACGCCCAGCGTCAAGCGGAAGATTTTGAGCGGTTGGTGCCCATCCTGTTGGAAATGCCGATTGCGCCGACGGACCGGCCGGCCGACACCGTTTTAACGTGGCTGACCGGGATCGTGAATTTTGTCATGGCCCGATACTTTGTTCCCGTGGCCATCGACCAAAAATGGGTGCGCGAAACGATGCTCAACGAAAACGGCCGAACCGCGCCGGTCGTCCAACGGCTGGCCGTGATTCACTACGCGCTGGTCACCCCTTTCGTCCAGACCCTGACCGACGGCGACCGGGAAAGCCTGGTTCAATTGGACGCCCTTTTCAAACGAACGGTGACCGGGGTGGAAAAAGTCGGGGATCTGGGCCAAGCGCTGGAGGCGTATTTCGGCGCCATGGACGAATTCAGCGCCCGATTGCCGGGGGTGCGCCGATCGGGCGCGGCTTCGGTGCACGCGGTGTTCGACCGCCGCCTGACGGCCCTGGCCCAACAAATGGAGGCGAACACGCCCACGCGGCCCGATTTGTTGGGATCGCATCTCACGGGGCGCGCCAAATTCTTCGCCCAAAGTCTCCGGGATCCCAAGGCGGTCGAGGGGTTGAACCGGGCCGCGGGGGCCGCCTTTGCCCAGTTGGCGGTTCAATGGAAAGAGGCCTTGGGCGCGTCGTCCCGGGAGGCGTTCGCCCAAGGGGTCGAACGCCCGCGGTTCGAGGCGGCGGTCGGGTTATCGACGGACGCCTGGCTCCAGGCCGTGGGTCTACAGCATCGGAGCCTGATGACGGTCCTTTCCCGGGCGACGGCCGAGTCCCCCCGGGGGGACCGGCTCGACCCCGAAAAATTCTTCGGCGGCGTCCGCACCGAACAGGAGTTCGTTGCGCGGCTCGGAGGGTACGTGGAATCCCTCCAACGGGAACTCCGTTCGGAGGCCGCCCGGGTGGGCTCGCCCTACGCCACGGGGGCGGACCGGACCCTCGATGGATTGGTGAAAGAGTTGCGCGACGCGGCCGTCAAGGCGAAAAACGGCGTCGCCGATCGGGAAAGCGAACGAACGGCGGGCGTCTTGTCCAGCGGGTCGCCCCTTCTCTTCCTCGTCAACCTTTTCACCGGGCAACAGAGGGTCAATTTGGAGCGGGCCTACCAAAGCCAAAATCTTTCGCTGCGCATGAGCGAAACCCTGAACGCCGTTTTTGATCATTGCGAAAAGGTGGCCGGGTCGTTTTCCCAGGATTTGATGAATAACCTGTCCGGGGGGCGGCCCTTCGCCTATTTTCAATCCGATCCGGTGGCCGAGGTGGGCGGCGCCCTGCATCGTTTTGGCCGGGACCAGGTTCGGTTGCTTTCGCTGTTGAAGTGGCAAGTGCTGCAGAACGGCCAACAACACGGTCTCTCGGAAACCGCGCGGGCGGACAAAGCCGACTCCTTCGACCGACTGATCGTCGAGATGAGCCGGCTCGGCGAGCGCGAGGCCCGGGCGGGAGGCGCCGCCGATCCCGCCGCCGCCCAGGCGCGGGCTTTGGATTTCGCCGCGGCGATGGAAAACGTTTGGAACCGGGCCTTCGCCCTGGCGCCCGTGGCGACCGGCCGATCGGCCGTTCGTGTTCGATGGGTGCCCCTGATGCGGGATTCCTTGACCCGGGACCCCGCCCAAAATCTTCGCCCCCTGGATTTGGGACTGGGGTTGTCCCGCCTTTCCAAATCCCTCGCCGAGAACCTCCGATCGGCCCTGGCGTTTCAACCGACCGCCGCGGGCGCCTTGGGGGTCCTGTTGAAGGTTCCCGCCGCCCTTCTCGAGGACACGCCGTCGACCCGTGCCGCTTTCGCCCGGGAAGTCCGGGAATGGAGCCGGGACCTCGCGGTCCTCCTCCAAAACAAAAACCCCGGGCCTCCGTGGACCGCCTCACCGCGTTTTGGGACGGCGCCGAATCCTGGGACGCCGCCCGGCGCTCCTCCCGGCTCCTCGCCTTTGCCGATGAGGTCGACGCGGCGCTGGGCCACATTCACTCCACCCGGTCTTCGGGAGAGCTCCGGGCCACGATCGAACGGAACCTCGGACAATCCGCCGATCCCGCGACCCTTTTGGACCGGGGGTTCCTCCCTCTCACCGATTACGTGACCGCCTATTTGGCGAGCGCGCCGGACCCCAACGCCTTCCGGTTGAGCGCCTTTCCCATGGCCGCCCAGCGCCTGCTCCTGGACGGCGCCGTCCCGGCCAACAACGCCGCCCTGGGCCAAAAAGTCGGGTCCGATTTCGACTTCCTTTTGGGCCTCCTCCGAAACGTGCGTGGATTGGCGGGCGAGGGAGCGGGGGCGGCCGAAATTCAACGGTCCATCGCCGACGCCCGCACCGACGCCGAATTGGCCGGCGCCCTGTCCCGGGCTTTCGATTGGCTGGACCGGCGGTTGGGGTCGGAGGCCGGGATCAATCACGAACCCAATAAATTGGTCCGGCTCTATCAACAATCCGCCCGACAATCGACGCTGGGCGCCCGGTCCGAAATGGGGCCTTATCGTGAAACCATGAAGGAAGCTCTCAAGGCGGTCGAAGCCGTTTTCGCCCGGGAGCAGGAACGGGTCAACGACGCTCTCAACGCCATCGGATCGGATCCGAGCCGGGAAAACGCTTCGGCCGTTTTAAACGCTTTCCGTCTCGAACTGATTCGGCTGGAGCAAGCCGCTCCCGAACTGGGCCCCGTGTCCGGCCGGGCCGCGGAAGCGATGCGCTCGGCGCTCGCCGGCGCGCCCGACGTCCACACGGGATTGGAGCGGGCGTTGCGCGCGGGATCGGCGGCGGTGTCCGCCGCCGTGCAAAAGATCGAAGCGGAACGGTCGTTCCCGGCCGCGGCGATCCAAAAATCTTTCGCCCGCGCCCTGTCGGCGGTCACACGCACCGAAGGCGCGGGGCGGACGGCGTCGCACACGCGTTCGGGGCTCGCGGCGGCGGTCGGTGAGCTGCGTGAATCCGTCGGCCGTTTGATCGCGCACCAGGCGGTGCAGCGGGACGTTTTGCTGGACGGCGGGACGCCGGTCGTGGCCGCCGATCAACTGTTCGCCGGTAAAATGGGCGACGCCCTCGTGGCGGCGCTCCAATCCGACATCCCGCTTCGCCATAAATTCCTGGTTCGCGACGCTCAAATCCTATATCCCGGGTTGCAAATCGCTCCGCCCGCGGTGGAGAACCTGCGCGGCGCCTCGCTGGAGGGCGTGAAAACCTTCCTCAAAAATTACGGCGCGGGCGTTGACCGGGGGTTTCAACGGGCCGGGGTCTTGTTTTACGCGCCGGGACAGCTCAACGTGGAAGTGGAGCGCCTTCTTCTGACCGTCGAGGACCCCATCGAGGCTTTGGACAAAGGCGCGGCCTTGATCGACGCCCGTGCGCGGGAAGCTTTGGGAGAGGCCCAGGCCTGGAACGGCCGCCGTCTGGTGTTCCGCGATTTGATCGAGAATTCGGCCCGGCGTCTGGCGGCGGCGAACAGTCTCGGCGGACTTCGGTCGTCCGCCTTGGCCGACGTGCGGGGCTTTTTGGCCGCGGCGGCGCTTTACCAAGACGCCTCCGGTGCGGGAGGGGTTCAGCAGATTTTCCGGGGAATCACGACGGATTTGCCCGATGCCAATTCCGACGCCTGGGTCGAGGAATTGGCGCGCCGACTGGACGCCCATTTGCAGCGAAACCCCGTGGGCATGCCCCTGCGGGCCGGAGATCTTTTGGACACCGTGGCCTCGGCCCGGCTTCAGGTCCAGGGAGGGGCCTTGGACGGGGCCCGCCACGCCTACGCGCGGTTGGCCTTCCGGTGCCAGGAAATCCTTGAGAACGCCTACCTGTTTCGCGTCCAAACCTTCACCGCCGGTGCCGCTTTGACGACGCCGCTCCCGGACGGGTTTGTCGCCCGGCAGGGATTCGCCGTTCAAAACGTCGGCGTCACGGAAGGACGCCGTGTGTTCGTGGAATTGAACGACGGCCCGACGGGACGCGGGACCCGGGTGGACCTCGGCCTGCCGGACGGTCCGGGGGCTCGCGAGTCCATTTTGACCTTCCTGAACAAACCCGTCGTGCTGGTTCACCGGGCGGGAGAAACCGGCCGGGAGATCCGGGGCACCCTGTTCGCTCCCAAGGCGGGAGTCGGCGGGCCCGCGGTCCCGGGCGCCATCGGGGTGTATGAAAATATGACCGCCCGCCTGGGTCGCGTCTCCGAACTGCCCCGCGAACTGGAAACCGCCGCGCTCCTCCGTTCGCCGGAGGAATTTGCCGCCCATTTGAAGACCCACGGGGAGCGCCTGGCGGACTTGGCCTATTTGCTCTCCCGAGGGAACCCCGATGTCCGGGACCAAATCCTGGAACGGGTCAACCACTATTTCTCCTTGGAACCGGCGCGGCCCCGGTCGATGTGGGACACGCTGGCGTCCCTTTGGCGGCGGGGCGACGGCTCGCAATCGTTGCGTTCGGCCCTTGAACAGAATCGTCTCGGGGAGCAAGTCGCAAGTTTTTACGCGGACGTGCTAGAGCGTCTCAAAGCCCCCGTCGGGCGCGCGGGGGGGACGGCCTTGGATTTCGAGCTCCGGCAAATTCGCCAACGCCTCGCCGCCATGGCCGGAACGGTTCACGGCGGCCCCGCGGACGCCCTGACGGTCGCCGCCCACATGATGGGGAAGGGGAACGAATTGGTGGCCAACGAGCTTATGGCGCCCGCCCGGTCGAAGAACGATTTGGAGCGTTCCTTTATGGACGCTCTGCGGACCCCGAGTCGATGGGGCGACGTGGCCCGGGTGCACGAATCCATGGCGGTCCGCGTTTTCGATTCGATACGGACCGTGGCCGAACGTCACGGCGTGCCCCTTGGAGCCGATTTCGATTCCGCGCGGGACCGCTTGGCGTCCCAAGCCGCCCGCCTGCGGGAGTCCGAGGACCCGCTCGTCGCCCAGGAGGTCCTGGCCTCCTTTCAAACCACGACCGCGGGTTTTCTGGCCCTCCTCGGAGGTGAAACCGGCGCCGGTTCCGTTCCCCGCGTCGAGTCGGTCGAAGACGCGACCGCGGCCTACGGCCGATGGATCGGCGAAACCGCGGCCATCCTCCGGCGCTCCGAAGGGGCGTTGACGCGTCGGGATATATTGGAGGGGCGGTCCACCGATCGGGTGGCCCGCGCTCTGACCGCGATGGACGAACTTCCCCTGGAACAAAAAGTCCTCCTGGGACTGCTCGCCCACGGGGTGGGCGGAACGGGAAAGCCCGCGCTCGTTCAAAGGGCGGTTTCCTTGGGGCGTCTTTTTTGGGAAAAAATAATGGTTTTTGCCGTGGAACGCGCCGCCCTTCGCTTGAGCGTGCAAGCGTTAACGGCGTTGTTCGCCGGCCCCCTGGTCCTTCTCCTGTGGGTCCCCGCCCTGGCTTATAAAATCCTGGCGGTTCCCGTCATCGCCCGCGGCGCCCTGCCTTCCGAGGAACAAGGCCGGCGGGTCGCCGATTTGGTTCGCCGTCACCCGGAGGTGATTGTGTCCGACGCGCCTTTCGCGACCGGCGTTCGGCAAAGCCTCCTCGCCTATGTGGAGAGACTGCCGGGCCTTCCGGGGTCCCCGGCCATCGAAAAAACGGTGGTCCGTTCGGGCTTTACGCGCCTTTCCGAAAGCCGGCAGGACGCCTTGTTGCGATTCGCCCGATGGGAACGGCATCTCGAGGATTCATCGATGCTGGGGCGGCCGACGGTGCACCTGTTGCGCGTTCTTGATTTCAACCAGGTTTTGGTGGCGCCCCTTTTGGCCTGGACGGGCCGTCGATCCTCGGCGGCGGTCCCGGAGAAGGCGGTCCTTCCCGCTTCGCCGAGGGTCCCCGGTCGATTCACGGCTTCCTCGCCCTCGCGCGTGCGGGAGGCGGTCGCCGTCGCCATCGGGTTGAGTTTGCTCGGGGCGGCCATCACCGCGGTTCCTCCCCTTTTGGCGGCCGCCGTCCTATTTTCCGCGATGCTGTCCTGGGCCGCCTACCGACAATCCCAGAACCCGACCGTTCGCGGTCTCGCCCAACGATCCCTGTGGCGGTCGGTGTCGATGGTCGCCCTGATCGCCGGGTTGTCCACCTTCGCCGCTCAAGCCCGCGGCGCGGTGGACCCCTCCCTCGAATACTGGGGGAGCGCGATGTTGTCGATCGTTCTGCCCTTTTACGTGGCCACCCCGGGGTTCGCTTTGTGGGGCCACCTTCGGAGAGCCGAGGTCGGCGGCGCCCACGAAGGCACCGAGGATTCCAGCGCCGCCCGTCGCCGGTCGGTGTTTTCCCGGGCGGCTCGGGCCTTGGGGTGGAGCCTCCCCCTGGGGCTCGGCCTCTTTTGGACTCCTTCCCCGTCGGAGGCCACGGTCGGCGTGCCGACGCCACCGGCGCCCACACCGGTTTTCGCGATGTCGGCGCCGGTCGACGGTTTGACCCAATGGACGGAATCCGTGTCCGCGTTGTTTAACCACGCGTGGCTCTCCGTGCTGAGCGTTCCCCACCCTTGGATGTGGTCGGCGCTCGGGGTCGGCGTCCTTTTGGTCTCCCCGGTGCGGACCCTTTGGGAACACGGGATCCGGGCGGCGATGGACCGGGAACGATTGGCGGGGAACGCGCGGTCGCCGGTGTTCCTGTTTTCGTTCGGGGTCGCGGCGCTCGCTTTGTCGATGCCTCTGGCCGCGGCGCTGGGGCTCCAGCTGTCGGTCGGGACCGCGGCGCTCCCCGTCCTCGCGATCCCCCTCGTGGCCGTCTTCGCGCTCCGGTCCTTGGGTTCCCCGCCCGTTCCAACGGTTCGAACCGGACCGGCGGCCGAACAGCGAATCTTTGAGCGCGTCGTTGATTTCTTGGTCCACCGGCCGAAACTCTTTGAAGGGTTGAAAATGGCTTCGTTCCCGGTCAACACCGTGAGCGCCTTCGGCGGCTTGGTGGCCGCCATCGAATTGTTTCGTCAGGCGGCCGGACTCGTGTTCGACCCCCTGTGGTACGGGCTGGCCATGGGGCTTTTGTTCTTGAAGGTGGCCATGAGTGAATTCTTCGGCCTCCTATCGGACGACGTGACGGCCACCAAGACGGCCAAGAAAGTCGAGAACGCGTTGGGCGAATCGGGGGAGCGCGCGCTCGAAACGCGCCCGGTGGAGGCGCCCACGGAGGTCGGGAATCCCCGCTCGTCCCTGGAGGCCTTGGACCGTTTGGGTCTTCCCACGGTGGACGTGACGGAAAATCGTTGGCGTTCGCCGTCCGCCAGCGCGGACGAGTTGCTTCGCCTGTACGAGGGGATCGACGATCATCGCGTACGCCAGTTCGTCGCCCAAGGACTGATCCGCGTGCTTTCCGAACAGCCCCTTTCAAATCGGTACACGGAGGCGTTGGACCGCCACGCCGCTCGCCTGGGGGAGCCCTCCCTGGTCAAAGCCCAACGGGCCGTGGAAAACGCGCGGTTGCCTCGGAAACACCAGCCCAATTCCGGGTACAAGGAACGCCTGCTCGAGGACGTGGTGTTGACGGCCTTCGCCCTGACGTTGGCGCAAGGAGAATCGACGCGTGAGAACGCCCGGCGCGCGGGACAGGCTCCGCCGGCTCTGCCCGTCGAAATCTACAACACCGCCTTCCTCCTGGGATTGGTTCAGAAAGGCGAGAATTTACAAAAGATCGCGGACGCGCTTTCCGAAGCCTGGTCAACGCCGGTGGATTCGCGCACGCTGAAAAGCCTGTTCGGCCAGGGGGCCGTCTTTCAAACCGCGTTGTTGAAACGGGCCGGGGTCGTTTCCCCGTTGATGGAAAAGCGCGCCGACGCGCCCGGCGCCCTGGGGGTGGTCCGGGTGGACGAGTTGATGCCCGCCCATTGGGACAACACGCCCCGGGGCCACCTGGTCCGAAAGGGCCTCGATGAACGCATCAAGACCCACGCCGCCCGGGCGGAAAGAGGCCGCGGCCTGGCCGACTTTGTCATCGTCAATCGGACGAACCTTCCCGAACATGTCCGCGGCAACGAAGCGCGGGAAATCGAATTCGTCCGCCGGACGCTCCAGTCCCGGCTGCGTTTAAGCACCTTGCCCGGCCACGAGGAATACCTCCGAAGCGTTCGCGTGATGATTTTGGATGGCCCTCGCGTTCGACCCGAGGTCATCCTCCATCGGGTCCGCCAAGATTTTCACGTGTTGCATCCGCGTTTCGATCTTTTCACCGCGGACGCCGACGTCGTTGATTTCAACCCCTTCGCGCGGGACGAAAGCCCCTTCCGGATCCTTTTGATGGAAAATTTGGGCGGGGAAATCCAATGGGTCGACGTGGCGGCGCTGGTTCGCGAAGCCTTTTTGACGGCCCGGGTCGTTGGATCCAAGGCCTAGCGGCCTCCCCGCGGCGGAAAATCGATTCCGCCGGTCCGGGGGGGGGTGAATGGGTTTTCTCGTCCCAAACCGATATAATTTCCTCGTCACCTCCCATGCGCTTCGCCCTCATTGATTTAGGAACCAACGCCGTCCGTTTCGATGTCCACGACATCGGACCGGACGGGCTCGCCCGCCGCCTTCACCGGGAACGCCTCGCCGTCCGCCTGGGGGAAGGCGTTTTCCAGCGCGGGCGCATCGGCGCGGCCGCCCTGCGCCGGACGGTCGCCGCCTTCCAAAGTTTTCACAAAACCTGCCGGGACCTCGCCGTGGAAAAAATAACGGCCTTCGGCACCAGCGCCCTGCGGGACGCCTCCAACAGTGAATTCGTCCTCCAAACCCTGCGCCGCCAATCCGGCATCGACGTTCGCGTGATTTCGGGGCCAGGAGGAAGCCCGCCTGATCGCCCAGGGCGTGCTCGCCCACCGGGCCGCCGACCCCGACCCGGTGGCGCTGGTGGACATCGGCGGCGGGAGCGTGGAGATCACTTTTTGCCGGGGCCGGCGAATCCTCCGATCCAGCAGTTTTAAATTAGGCGCCGCGCGCCTTCAGCAGGTCTTTTTAAAGACCGTTCCGCCCTTCCGCGGAGGGGGGAAGGACGCCCCCCTCAAAAAATTGCGGCGCCACATTCGAAGCGTTTTGGCCGAGGGGGCTCCCCGGGGCGGCTGGCCCCGGGCGCGAAAAATCATCGGGTCGGCGGGGACGATCCGCGCCTTGGATCGCATTCACCGGGACGCCGGCGGCGATCGCCTGACGCCGGGGGACGTCGAGCGGTGGGCGGATCGGTTTTCAACCCTGACCCCGGCCGGCCTCCTTCGAATCCCCGGCATGGACCCCAAGCGCGTGGACATCATTTTGGCGGGCGCGGTGGTGTTGGGGGAAGTGGCCGAACGGTTGAAAGCCGATGACATCGAGGCGACGGATTTTGCCCTTCGGGACGGCATGTTGGAGGAGGAAATCCGGGGGCAACGCCGCGGGACCCGGACCTCGTTGGGAATGCATTTGGGGGATTTAATCGGAACCGCCCGCCGGTGGGGCCAGCCACCGGCCCACCTTCGAAACGTGGAGCGGTTTGCCCGGACGCTGTTCGATCGGCTGGCCCCGTTGCACCGCCTCAAGCCCTTCTGGCGGGACACGTTGATCGCGGCGGCGTGCCTGCAGGACGTGGGGGAAATCGTGAGCCCCGTCCACCACGAGCGGCATTCCCACTACATGATTCTCCACGCGGACGTTCCGGGGTTGGAAAACCGGGAGGCGGAGTTCCTGGCCGGATTGGCCCTGTGGCACAAGGCCGGCAAACCCGAAAAAAAAGAGTGGCCTTTTTCGGACAAATCCAAGCGGGCGCCCTTCCTGAAGCTCTTGGCGCTCCTGCGGATCGTGGACGCCTTGGCCAAGCCCCGGTCCCACCGGGTGTCGCTCGCGTCGGTTCGTCGGGGTTCCGGCGCGGTCCGGCTCTCGCTTCGGGGGCAACGCGCCGCCCTCGATTTGGCCGTGCTTCGGGTCGAGCAGAAAAAGGAATTGTTTGAAAAGGTTTTTAACGCGGATTTAAGCGCCGCCGGCCCCGGCTGACCGCCGGGGTCAATCGAGCTTCTGCAGCAACCAGGACAGTCGCGGGGCGGCGCCCTTCTCGAACTCCACCTGGGCCCACCCGCCTTTTTTCAGCCGCATCCGCCCGCCCGTCGCCAACCGCAACGCCACCGGAACCCAATCCCCGTGGGAGCACACCACCGTCAGGGGCGAGGCGGCTTTCCGTTGTTCGTTGATGAATCGCCGGACGCGGTCTTCAAATTGATTGTGCGTTTCGGCGGGACGCTGTTCCAATAAGCGATCGTCCGTCCCCATGCGGACGCCGGTGAGTTTGGCGATGGGGCGAAGGGTTTCCAAGCATCGTTTCTTGGGGCTTGAGAGCAGCAGGGTGTTGGACGGCCGACCAAAAAAGGATTTGAACAACTTGAGGATCAGTCGGGCCTGCTCGCGCCCTTTGGCGCTCAATCCGTTGTCCAAGCCCGGGTGCGACAACGATCGGTGGGCGTGGCGCAAGATTAACAGGGTGTGTCCCGCCCCCTTAGCCACCCACGGCCTCCGGGGAACGGGACAGGGGCGTCCCCCGATAACCGCGATTCGCCAATTCTTCAAAATAAAATTGCGCACGGATCGATTGACCGACAAAGGCGGGGGAGGTTCGGCGCGCCCGGGGGGTGGCCGTGTCCGCCACCGATCGCTTTCGCCAGGTGCCCTGGGGGGTCAACTCCCGGCCCTTGACCGTGTCGGCCAGGTAGACCGGGACGACCACGTCTCGAATGTAGCGGAACAACCGTTCGTCCCGGACGGGGAACGCCAACTCCAATCGCGAAAAGAAATTGCGGGGCATCCAATCCGCGCTCGATAAGTACATGCGATTGGCGGCGGCGAAGTAATAAATCCGGCTGTGTTCCAAAAACCGATCCACCAAGGAAATCACGCGAATGTTCTCGCTCAGCCCTTTGACGCCGGGGATCAACGCGCAGGCCCCGCGCACCACGAGGTCGACGGCGACGCCCGCTTGGGACGCGGCGTAAAGGCTTTCGACGATCGTCCGATCGACCAAGGCGTTGACCTTGGCGAAAAGGTAGGCGGGGCGGCCGGCCTTGGCGGCCTCGGATTCCTGTTGGATCAATTGCAGAAGCCGCCGGTGAAGTTTGGCCGGCGCCGGGACCAACGACTGGAATTGCGTGGGGATCTCCCCCGCGCAGACGGCGTCGAAAAACCGCCGGGCGTCTTCGCCCAGGGACGGGTCCGAGGTCAAAACGGCCAAATCCTCGTAGGCCCGGGCGGTGGCCGCGTTGTAGTTTCCGGTGGAAAGATGGGTGTAGAGTTTGTCGGTTCCTTGCTCGGTCCGGGTCACCAGGGCGATCTTGGCGTGCACCTTAAGCCGCCCGAACCCGAAGGCCACTTCCACGCCGGCTCGGCGCAGATCGTCCGCCAGCCGCAAATTGTTCATTTCGTCGAACCGGGCGCGCAGTTCGATGAGCACCCGGATTTTCTTGTGCCGGGCGGCTCCCTTCAGGGCTTCGACCACGGGCGAGAGCGCGTCGGTCCGGTACACCGTTTGTTGGATCCGCGTCACCCGGGGGTCGGCGCAGGCCGCCCGGATGAAATTGACGTACCCATCGAAGGATTCGTAGGGGTGGTGGAGAAGGATGTCGCGGTCCTTTAAAACGTCGAAGATCCCCTCCTTGGAGCGAAGGGATTCCAGCAAAAAAGGGCGGAGGGGCGGCAACGACAGCGCCGGGGCTCGCCGGGTGTTTTCGGGAAGCCGTCCCAGGGCGGACCAGAGCCCCTGAAGGACGAGGGAACCCGGCGCCGGCAGAATTTGACGGGGGGACAAGCGGAGGGCGGCCAGCACATGGTTCAGGGCTTCGGGGGAGGAATCCCCGGCGTATTGAAGGCGCACCGGGCGGCCGCGGTCCCGGGAGCCCAAGCCCGAACGGACCATGTCGGGAATGGAAGCGGGGTCGTCCCCTTCCGCGTGAACGGGAATGTCCCCGTCCCGGGTCAGGCGGAGGAGGTACGGCGGATCCGTGAGCCGGAAGGCGGGCCCCAGGTGGAGGTACAACAGGTCGTCCAGCAGGTGCCATCGAATTTCCCCCCGGGCGTCCGGCGCGGTGACGAAGACGGGAGGAAGCGAACGCGGAATCGCGAACCACAAACCGGTGGGGAAAATGGCGGCCAGGCACAGATTGTCGAGCGACATCAAGCGTGACGGTCGAAAGGGTTCCGGCGGGCGCAACTCGGGCAAAACATGCTGCTCGAAAAAAGCCTTCCCCTCCTCGAAGGCCGGGTCCGTGGGATCGGGACGCCGGACCAAGCGCACGCCGCGGGCCGCCAAAGCGGCCGCGAGCAAATCCAAGGTCTCGGCTTGTTTGGCGGTGAAAGCGGCCACCATGTCCAGCAACGCGTTCCGCACCCTCTTGAGGTGGCCGGCGTGGCCGGAGCGGCGTTGGGCCGCCACCCGGATGGAGCGGTCGAGGGAGGCGTAGCGGATCATGAAAAATTCGTCGAGATTGGACCCCGTGATGGCCAGGAATTTGACCCGCTCCAACAACGGGTTGGCGCTGGACCGGGCCTCGGCCAACACCCGTTCGTTGAATTGCAGGGCGCTCAAATCCCGATGAATGAATGGGCGGTGGGGGGCTTCCAACAGGTGCGGAAGCGTGGGGAGGAAACGGCGCGCGGACGGCATGGGGGGATCCCCCGCGCGTTACCGGGGGGCGACGTCCAGGTCCGGAACGGTCGGAAGATGGCGGATGTCTTTTCCCAGCACCATGTAGACGACGTCTTCGGCGATGTTGGTCGCGTGGTCGCCGATGCGTTCCATGTTCTTGGACAGCAGGATCAAATCAACAAACACTTCGGAACGGGGGGGATCGGTCCGGATCAGGGAAATCAATTCCTTGAGCGCCCGGGCCTTCAAACGGTCTTCTTCTTTTTCCTGAGCCAACACCCGTTGGGCCAATTCGGTGTCCCGTTTGGCGTAGGCGTCGAGGGCGTTTCGCAGCATGGTTTGAGCCACCTGGGCCATGTGGGTCACCATGTTGATCTCGGGAACGGGCGGTTCGTTGAATAGATGGTAATAACCGGTCTGGCTCGCGTTGACCGCCATGTCGGCAATTCGCTCCAAATCGTTGTTGACCTTCATGGCGGCGGCCAAGGTGCGCAGATCCCGGGCCATGGGCTGATGGAGGGCGATCAGCTTGATGGCGATTTCGTCGATTTCCACGTGGCGCCGGTTGGCTTCCACCTCCAAGGCGAAAACTTCTTGGGTCAAATCGCCGTTTCGTTCAATCAACGCCTTGACGGCTTTTTGGATCATTGATTCGCACAGGGCGCCCATTTCCAGGACGCGCTTTTCCAAATCCCGCAGGTCTTCGTCGAAATGCCGTTCCATGGGCGTCACCCAAACCTTCCCGTGATGTAATCCTCGGTGAGCTTGTTCGAGGGGTTCGTGAAAACCTTGTCCGTCACGTCGAATTCCGCCAGTTCGCCGATGTACATGAAGCCGGTAAAGTCCGACACCCGGGCGGCTTGTTGCATGTTGTGGGTGACGATCAGTATGGTCACCCGATTTTTTAAATCGGCCACCAGTTCCTCCACCTTGCCGGTGGCGATGGGGTCCAGGGCGGAGGTTGGTTCGTCGAACAGGATCATTTCGGGGTCGGTCAC
The DNA here is from genome assembly GCA_016722575.1 of Elusimicrobiota bacterium. Taxonomy (NCBI): domain Bacteria; kingdom Pseudomonadati; phylum Elusimicrobiota; species Elusimicrobiota bacterium. The sequence goes on from JADKIY010000001.1 coordinate 614,288, forward strand.
GAGGGCCCGGGCGATGCAGAGACGCTGTTGTTGTCCGCCGGACAAGTTGGCGCCCAGGGTGTGAAGACGGTCTTTGACCTCCTCCCAGAGGGCCGCGCCCCGCAGGGCGGCCTCCACCCGGCCGGCGATTTCGGATTTGGGCATGCCGCCTCGAACCCGGAGTCCGTAGGCCACGTTTTCGAAGATCGTTTTGGGGAAGGGGTTGGCTTTTTGGAAGACCATGCTGATCCGCATGCGGACTTCGATGGGGTCGACCGTGGGGGCCAGGATATCGGTGTTCTCCGGCGAAAGGCGGATTTGCCCTTCGTAGCGGTTCCCGGGGTAAAGGTCGTGCATGCGGTTGAAGCACCGCAACAAGGTCGTCTTGCCGCATCCCGAAGGGCCGATCAAGGCGGTGACCTTCTTTTCGGGGATCGCCAGGTTGATGTTTTTGAGCACCCGGTGGGTCCCGTAGTAAAAGCTTAGATTCTCCACCCGGGCTTTTTCGGCCAACCCGGCCAGGGGCGACGCCGTCGTTTCTACCATTTGATCCTCTTTCGGAAGCGGTATCGGATGGCGATGGCCGCCGCGTTCATGGCCAAGGTCATCCCCATCAAGATGAGGCCGGCGGCCGCGGCGTTCAGATGGAACGCTTTTTGCGGCCTCGACACCCAGTTGAAAAGTTGAATGGGCAGGACGGTGTAGGGCGAGGTGAGCCACTCAAAAGACAAAAAGGGAAATTTTCCGACGACGGGCGCCGGGGGGAGAAAAGCGATGAAGGTCAAGGCGCCCACGGTGATGAGGGGCGCGCTTTCGCCGATGGCCCGGGAGAGGCCGATGATCACGCCGGTCAAGATGCCGCCGGCGGAATAGGGCAGGATGTGGTGGCGAACCATCTGCCACTTGGTGGCGCCCACGGCGAAGGCGGCTTCCCGGATGGAGGCCGGAATGGTCCGGATCGCCTCCCGGGTGGCCATGATCACGATGGGCAGGATGAGCAGGGCCAGGGTCAGTCCCGCCGTCAGCACGCTTTGCCCCAGATGCAGGCCGTAGACGAAGACGCCCAGGGCCATCAACCCGTAGACGATGGAGGGAACGCCGGCCAAATTGGCGATGTTGATTTCGATCAAGGTCGTGATCCGGTTCTTCGGGGCGTATTCCTCCAGGTAAAGGCCCGCCGCCACCCCCAAGGGCACCGCGGCCAGGGCCGTGACCAGCATGACGACCGCCGTGCCGACCCAGGCGGAAAGCACGCCGGCTTTTTCGGGGAAACGGGAAGGGAAATTCGCGAAAAAGGAAAAGGAAAGGCGTCCCGCCCCGTCCATGGCCAGGTCGATCAACAAAGCCAAGAGCGTGAGGATGCCGACGCTCGTGGCCAGGAGGCCCAGAGCCGCGAACCAGCGATCGTGGCGTTTCCGCTGGGCGATGTCCGCTTTGAGGCCGCGCACGGTCAATAGGACTCCCGGTAGCGTTTGCGAAGAACGTGGCCCGCGATGTTGAAAACCAGCGTCATGAGCATCAGAGTCAATCCCGCGGCGAAAATGGTTTGGTAGCCGACGCTCCCGTGGGGCAAATCCCCCAGGGCGACCTGCACGATGTAGGCCGTGATGGTCGCGGCGGGCTGGAGGGGGTTCAAGGTCAGGTTGGGTTGCATGCCGGCCGCGATGGCCACGACCATGGTTTCGCCGATGGCCCGGGAAAATCCCAACACGAAGGCCGAGGCGATGCCGGAGAAGGCGGCCGGGACGACCACCCGCACGGAAGTTTGAAAGCGCGTGGCCCCCATGGCGTAGCTCGCCTCCCGAAGGATCATGGGAACCGCCCGCATGGCGTCTTCCGAAAGCGAGCTGACGTAGGGAATGATCATGACCCCGATCACCAGGCCCGCCGAAAGCATGTTGAACCCCGGCAAATCCTTGAAAACGTGCTGGAGGAGCGGCGTGACGAACAGGAGGGCGAAGTAGCCGAACACCACCGTGGGCACGGCCGTCAATAATTCGAGAAAAGGTTTGACCACCTCGCGCACGCGGTGGGGGGCGTACTCGCTCAAATACACGGCGGTGATGGTGCCCACCGGCAGGGCGAAGACCAGGGCCACGGCGGCCACGACCAGCGTTCCGCCCACCAGGGGGAGAATGCCGTAGTGGGCGTCGTCAAAAAGCGGCGTCCACTGGGTGTCCGTCAAAAACGTCCAAAGGGACACGTTGCGGAAAAAAGAAAGGGACTCCATGAGCAGAATGCCGACGATGCCCAAGGTGATGAGGACGGAGGAAAAGGCCGCGATAAACAAGACGGTTCGGACCGCCCGTTCTTCCCAGCGGCGCCACGCCCCGACGCGCGCGCGGGGGAGCGTCGGGAACCGGGGGGGGGCAACGGGGCCGTCTTCCCGGGAGGCCGATGAAACCGTCGGTTTCACCGGCGGGGTCCGGGGAGGCATGGTTTTGGTCGCCAACAACGGGGCGAAGGTTTGGAGCGATTGCGTTCTCATTTTTGGCTGTCCGGACCGTGACTCCCGAGCCGATCGTGGTGTTGGTGGGGGAGAGCCACGGTCCGGACCCGTCCCGGCCTTTCGGTCGGGGCGGATCGCGGAATTCAGATCTTCGGTTTCCGTTTCAACAGGTCTTGAATCTTGACGCCGATCTCGGCTTTGCCGCCGAAAGCGGTCCCGGCTTGGCCGGACTGGAACCGGGCGAGCACGCCCGCGTATTCCTCGTTGGGCAGGGGAACGTACTTTACTTCTTTCACCAGCGACGGGGCGTTTTTCAGATAAAACTCGACAAAGGCCTGGACCTCCGGTTTTTTCGAGGACCGTTTCGACGGGTAGATGAAGATGGGCCGCGCCAGCGGTTGGTAGGTGCCGTCCATGACGGTTTGTTCGGAGGGCAGCACTCCGCCGTTCCCGGCGTTGACCGCGACCGCTTTTAAGCGGTCTTTGTTTTCCACGTAGTAGGCCAGGCCGAAATAGCCCAGGGCGCCTTCGTCGGAGGCGATCCCTTGGACCAGGACGTTGTCGTCTTCCGAGGCGGTGTAATCCCCCCGGCTGGATTTGGCTTTGCCGTTGATGGCTTCGGTGAAGTAGTCGAAGGTGCCGGAATCCGAGCCCGCGCCATACAGCTTAAGGGCCTTGTCGGGCCACGCGGGGTTCGCCTGGTTCCATTTCGTCACTTGCCCTTGGGCCGCCGGCTCCCAGATCTTTTTGAGCTCGGCGACGGTCATGGTGGCCGCCCAGGTGTTTTTGGGGTTGATCATGACGGTCAAGGCGTCGAAGGCGACGGGCAGTTCGTAATATTGAATGGCCGCGTCCAGGCAGGCGTCCATTTCCTTGCGGAGAATGGGCCGGGAGGCGTCGGAAATGTCCGTCTCTCCCCGGCAGAATTTCTTAAACCCGCCGCCGGTGCCTGAAATCCCCACCGTCACCTGAATGTCCGGGTGGGTTTTCATGAATTCCTCGGCCACCGCTTCGGTGATCGGGTAGACGGTGCTGGAACCGTCGATTTTGATGATTTTCTTTTCGGCCGCCGCGGGCAGGGCCCCGAGCATCAGGGCGATGGCCGCCAGGCCGCGAATCGATTTCTGAACCATTTAATCCTCCGTGGTCATTCCGATTTTACGATCCGACTGTGACCGTGGAATGACATTCGTGTAACCGAAATGTAACCAAATCGATGGAGGGAGCGCCGAGCGGAAAATGAGGGAAACCACCCGGACGCTCCCTCCGAATTGATTCACGACAATCCCTCGTTGTCGAAGAGCGTTGCGATCCTTAGAACTTGACCGAGAAGTCGATCTGCAGACGGTTCACGTCCTTGGCTTTGCCGCTGGTGAAGGTCGTGTCGTTCAGCTTCGTGTTGAAGAACTTCACTTGCGCCACGGCGTAATCGGCCGGGGCAAAGGCGAACCAGGCCAGGTGGCCGCGGCGGTTGGTGCCGCCCACGCCGAAGTCCGAATCCGCAACGTCGGACACGGTGGCGTCGGTGGCCAATTGTTTGTGGAAATAAGCCGCTTCCCATTTGCCCTTGCCGCTGGCTTTGCCGTAAATCAAGCCGACTTGGTTTCCGCGGTCCGCCTTGTCCGTGTAGACGTCCAGGGAGGCCAGGTTTTTGACGTAAGTCCCCTGAATGGAGAGCGGACGTTCAAAGACCGGAATCAGGTATTCCGCCGTCAATTCCATCACGCGGAACTCGTTGGCCAGGCCATTTCCGAAACGGCGGTTGCCGTCCTGCACTTTGACCTGCTGGAAGGTCGCGGCGGAGCCGAGCTGTTTGCGGGTCGCCGAGGACTCGTTGACCCATTCGGTGACCGCGCCGGCCACGGTGATGCGGGAGTCCGCGGGCAGGGGCCAGATGACGCCCAGTTGTTCGGTGAAGTAGAACTGGTCCTTGGGGGAGGCGCTGTCTTCGTCGGCCACGCCCTGGAGCATGTTGACGAACAACCGGCCCGAGCCAAACAACGACAATTTTAGGTTCTGGGCCAAGCCTTCGGGGTTGAAATCGCCGTCCCACACAGCGTCATCGGAATAAGTCAGCCAGAGGGGATTTTTCATCCGGCCGGCGGTGAGGCGGAAGGTTTCCATGGGTTTGTATTCCAGGTAAGCCAGATCGATCCAGAGGGCTTTTTGGCTCGAGAGGGCCTTGAAGCTCTGGTTGGTCGAGGTCTGCTCGCCTTCGCCGCTGGCAACGCCGAAGACGGTTTTGAGAGTGGGACTCACCGGTATTTCGCCCTGCAGGCGGATCCGCATCCGTTGGCGGTTGCGGTCCACGCCCTGGCGGATGATTTCGCTGTCGGAGCGCAGGCGAACGTCGCCTTTGACCGTGATTTTGGTCACCCAATCGGCGAAGCTGATTTCGGTCCCAGCGCGGGCCGCGGGAGCGACCAGGGCGCCCAGGGCGAGAACGCCGGCCAAGCCGAGGGCCCGGCGGGTGTGTTTAATGCCTTGATTCATTTGATTCCTCCATTTTAATGTCGCGTCGAAGCGCGTTTGTTGCGCCGTTTAAAGCCCCGCCGATCTCCCCAACGGGCACTGAAAATCAGGCGTCGGCGAAAGCGACCTTGTCGGGTCCTACGGCTTCGGGGAGAACTCCCCAAATCGGTGTATTTGGAAAAGAACGATGGGGCCGCGAAAGGCGTTTGGCGTGGATCCGGTGTTTGTCGCCCCGAGGAGGGCGACGCGGCCTCATTTGCAGGTTACTCTACTTGAACCGGTCTTCCCGGGGAATTGTGGGCACGTCAAATCCGTGTGACGGGCGTGTGACGAAGCGCCCGGGCACCGCCCGGGGCGCAAAATTCTAGGCCGCCAGCTCCCGGCGGGCGGACCCCCGGTGGTTCGAGGAAAAAAACGGAAGGTTCAAAAAACCCGGCGGCAGGCGCCGGCACCGGTTCCAGTGGGCGATGATCCCGTTTTGGAGGGCGCGCGATTGGATGCGGGCGACCAGCCGACCCAATTGGGGGTTTCGGGGTTTCATTCGCTCGAGAAGGTCGCCGGCGGTGCGGGGGGCGTTCACGGCGGTCCTTAGGCGGCCCGGGCCAGGCGCCGCAGGCCCCGTTCGATTTCCCGCAGTTGGCCGCTGACCGCTTGATCGTCCAAGTCTTTGGCCTCGAGGCCGAGCAGTATTTCCTTCAATTCGCTTTCCGCCGCCCGAAGAGCGGCCCGGAGAATTTCTGTTTTTTGTTCGCTCATGTCGTGTCTCCTTCGATTATTGGTGGCCCCATGGTAGTCGAACTTCGGCGGCAAAACCATTGTGGCCACGTAAAAACGATATGTAGGCGGTGTGACGACGCGAAAGGGCCCCGTTGGGTGGTCCTTTTCCATTTCGCCATTTCGTTGCACGCAAACGAGGTGGGGGAGACCCGCCAACGGGGGCCTTGAACGGAGTGTTAGGGGGGGGTAAGCTTTAGGAGGGGGTATCGAATGAGACGAAAAGGGTTGTCCCTGGTCGAATCGATGATCGCCATGGTCGTCGTGGGGATCATTGCCATTGTGTTGATCCGCCTGATGCAGGGCGGAGGGAAAACCCTTGTTTCCTCCCAGGACCAATTTGAATCGGCCCAGCTGCTGGATTACATCCAGGCCAAGCTGCAGATCGCCCGTTTTGAGGACGTGCTGGCCATCGATTCCGGGGTCAAAGCCGGAGTGACGGCTGGCGCTTTCAACCCGGCCCAATATTGGGTTCGGTGGTCCTCCTCGCCCATTCAAAACACCCTGGTCGACATCGAAAACCGGGTCAAGGCCGCCGGGTTCCCCCGCTACAAGGTGGAGGTCAAATTCATCCGCCGGGATTCGGCCGACAACTACGCCAACAGCAGCGTCGTCGACTTTATCGCCTTCGAGCCCCTGGTCGCGTGCACCGTGGCCGCCGGCTGCGTGGACAAATACAACCCGGATTACCGTTTTCAGTCCCTCATCGCCAATGTTCCAACGGAGTTTTTCTACGACGTGGACGGCGCGGGGCGCACCGAAGTGCCGGACACCCGGATGAAGACCCTGGACATCTATTTGTGCCGAAAGGCGGCTTGCACCACGGGCGACCCGGCTTCGATCATGTCCCGGGAAGGGGTGATGCTGTCCAAGGAAAAGATCGCGGGGCGGGCCGTGGAGAATTACGTCAAAGATCTGAAGCTCCTCATAACGTTCCCCACCGATTCCAGCCGCTACTACCGCGACCGCCCGGAAATTTTCTACGGCTACGCCACGGGGGCCGGGTTCACCGCCGGCTCCGCCGTGGGCGCCGGACCGCTGGCGAACCAATTTTTCCAGAAGAAAAATTACACCGCGACCGCCTCCTGGAATTGGCAATTGCGGGCCGGGGACAAAAACAACGCGAGCCTGATTCCCAAGGTGGCGGGCTTCTCGGAGCGGGACGCGGTGGTTTCGTTGTGGACCTCCTCGGTCCCCTTTCCGCCCGCCGGGGCTCCCAATTACACCTGGACAGTCGCCTCGGACAACGGCTACTTCGACAACCCCTGGCCCGGCGCTTACGCCGACGCGGTGTACGACGAGGGCATTCACAGTTTTGTTATGCGGGCCAAGAAGGGCCCGGTGGGCAGCGAGATGTTTTCCCCCTGGCGGATCGTCTATGTGAACACGGACATCACGCCGCCGGTCGCCCGGAGCGCGGACATCGTGCCCTTGCCCGGGGCGAGCGTGGACACGCGGTCGCCTTACCTCAAACTGTACCTGCGGGACGAAGACAGCGGCAACTTGATTCCCAACTACTCCTCGCCGCCCCGGCATCTCCCCGGGGTGTCGGGTATTGCGGAGGAATCCCTGTCGGTGGCGACGATGACCAGTTTGACCCCGGGGGTTCCGGGGGACATTTTCTATATGCGTTACAAATACACGCCGGAGGTCCCCGCGGTGGCCAACGTCGTTTCGGCCAGCGGGACTCTGGTCGCCATCGACACCACGACCCTTTTGCCCTACGTGTTCCCCGACAACCAGGACCTCTTCCTTCGGGCCGAATTCGGGGATAAAACGGGGCAGAAAACCATCAAAACATGGACGATTCACATCAACGACATGAACTTCGACGATGCGACTTCTCCGAACGTGGTCGTGCCGCCCACGACCCCGCCGTTGTTGGCGGGCGCCCCGATGGGGTTGAGCGTGGCCGATGCCGAAAGCGGGGTGGATTGGGGATCCTTTGAGCTCTACGACGTCGATCACGGTTCGGTTCTTCTGACCAGCGCGACGACGCCGTCCCTGGGATCGTGCCTGAACCCCGAAACGAACACGATCGCCTATCCGACGACGGGTTTTACCTCGGGAACCCACCATCTGCGCGCCACCGTGTCCAATTGGTCCCGGGGGGCGGGAACCAACGGCACGACGGTGACAAATTTCGATTTGGTGGTTCAATGACCTCCGCGGCCGGTCGGGGCATGACGTTGCCCGAGCTGCTGATCGCCTCGGCGATCTTCGCCATCGTGTTGCTCGGGACCTCCGTGTTCGTCAAAAAAAGCTCCGAAGGGTTGTTTCATTTCATGGGCCGCCTGTCGACGGAAGAGCAGGTCCGGAACGTGAACCAGGAGGTTCTGCGGGACTTTGGCGAGATGAACGAAATAATGGAGGTAAACGACAGCAGCATCACTTTTGTCCTGGATTCGCACCGCCTTCCGGGCTACAACCCCAACGCCCTGGTCCGCGGGTTGGCCGCCCGCTACCAACCGGACCAAGACGGCGACGCGTTGTCGTTGGCCACCGCCCCCGCGCGCTTGCGCTACCTCGGCAACGATTTGGACGATGACGATGACGACAACGACGGCCGCCTCGACGTCCAATGCCGCTACAAATTCAGCAACGGCCAAATCCAGCGGTGGTTCAATTTCAACGAAGCGGGATGGGTGGAAACCCCCTTGCGGCACGCCGGGCCCGGGATGGGAATCAACGACTTCGCGCTGGTTCCGGCCGGAGCCAAATCGGTCGACGTCTACGCCGGGTGGGACGCGAACGGGAACGGGGAGATCGACAAATCCGAAATCGCCGTTCAGGGGGGCGATCCCCTGGCGATCGATACCCGGGCCGAATTGGCGGCCGTCGCGACCCTTCGGATGGACTTGGAAGTTCAGTCGGGGAAGGAAAAAATCCGCACCGCCACCCAAATCATCCCCCCGTTGTTGATGGTCAAGAGGAAAGTTCCATGAGACGGGTCCTTTGGAAAAAACGCGGGATGGCGACCCTGTCGGTCATTCTTGTTTTGTTTTTCCTGATCCCTCTGTTCTTGACCTTGATGTCCCGCATCGGCATGCACAACAAACACAATTACACCGACCGGGCGATTCGAGCCAAACGCTTGATATCCACGAATTTCATATCGGATTTCCTGCGGCAGTTTTCGGAGGATTTCCGCCAAGACCATTACATGCGGTTTTGGCTGGACCGGTCCAACATCTTCGCGGCCGACCCGGCGGTTTACAACTTTACCGGGGGTCGCACGAGAATTAAAATCAACAACGACATCGTCGCGGCTTTAAACGAGACGACGGTCCGGTCCAATCACATCTTTGTGATGAATTCCCTGGGGGCTTTCACCTCCAGCGGGGCGGATTTCGGGGGCGGGGTGGAAACCGTGATCTCCTTCCGTCAAACCGCCCTCCGATACGCCCTCATTTCGAGCGGCACATTGAACATCGGCGCGGGACACCCCTTGGACGGTACGACTTTAACGGGGGGGGTATGGGCGGGGGCGCCGGTCTCCGTGGGGGGAAGTTTGAGCATTTCGGGGGGGCCCCTCGTGGCCCGCGGCGACGTGGGGGTGACGGGCGCCCTGGCCCTGAGCGCCGACACGACCTTTTACTACAGTCCGAGCGCCGTTGTTTCCGGGGTGACCGGCGGCCTTCAAACGGCCTATCTCCCGCCGGAATCGACGATCGATCCGGGAATTTATGATTTGTCTTACTACGAAACCCACTATTCCACCTACGTCACGGTGGACAGTACGTGGACCTTTTACAAGCAAGCGGGGACGAACCAGTGTCGGTTCGTGAACCAAAGCGGGGGGACTTTCAACGTGCCCGTCTCGAGCACCTTCACCCCCATCTTGGTCGTAAAAGACGCGAACCTCACTCTTCGAACGCACACGGGCCCCGGGGTGGGGGGGTGGGGCCAGGGTCTTTCCCAGCGATTCACGATCGTCAACATCAACGGCGACGTCACCATCGATGGGGGATGGGATTATCTCGACGCGGCCAACGCCACGGTGGTCGCCCAATCCTCCCCCAGCTACAGCGTGTCGGTTTTGGTGGGGGGGAACCTTCATTTTACGAGCACCGCCGGCGGGACGGTCAATGTCGTCGGGTTCAACTACGTGGCGGGCAATACCGTCTTGGAAGGGAACGCGGACGTTCACCTCCACGGGGCCCTTTACACCGACAGCGGCGTCATTGGCCACACCGCCGCCCAGCGATTGACGATCACGGCCGACCCCAACTTGTGGGCCAACATGACCCCCGGCATTCCCGAGCGGGCCGTGCTGGTCAAACAGCGCCCTCTTCGCTGACCGGACGCCCCCCCCGGGCTCTTTTTCCCGTCGACAAAGAAAAAAAATAGTTGTCGGTCGGCCCGATTTGTTCTAGGAAGGCCCAAAGAAAGGACGATGCCGCGCCATGTCAACTCCCTGGACAACCGCCGTGGACTTCCCTTTGCTCGCGTTGGTGGGCGTGTTGTCCTTTGTTTGGGCCAAATTGGAAATCCAAATTGAAGGGCCGGAGGGTTGGGCGAAGAATTTGCCGACCTGGCGGGTCGAAAAGCATTGGATCGCCGACCTGGTCTTGGGCGGCGCCGAAATCACGGGGTACCATTTTTGGGCGTTTCTCGCGACGCTCCTTTTTTTTCACCTTCCCTTGACCGTTCAACGGTGGACGGTGGCCGGGGAGGCCCGGGCCTGGGGCTGCCAGACGTTGTTTTGGTTGTTGGAAGATTACCTTTGGTTCGTCCTGAACCCCCACTACGGGTGGCGCGCTTTGAACCCCCAACGCGTGTGGTGGCACCGCCGCTGGTTTTGGGGGTGGCCCGCCAATTATTGGATGATGGCCCCCGTCGGCGTCGTTTTGTACCTCGCCCCGGTTTTTTTCTAGATTCGTCGTCACACCGCCGCAACACAGGATTTACACGCCCGTTATTCCTTTTCGATCGTTCATGCCTTATTCTGGAGGCATGACTTGGAAAACCCCGCCCCCGCCGTTGTCGTCGAACGGCAGCGCCGCCGGATCCAATTCGTTCCGGTCCGCCGAGGCCGCCCGCTCCGGCCCCCGCCGGCACCGAACGCTTTGGATATCCGACGTCCACTTGGGAACCTGGGGAAGCAAAGCCTCCCTTCTCATCGATTTTCTAAAGCACAACGACGCCGAGACGCTCTATCTGGTCGGCGACATCGTGGACGGTTGGTGGCTGCGGCGGGTGTGGCATTGGCCCCAGACGCACAACGACGTCGTTCAAAAAATTCTTCGCAAGGCCCGAAAGGGGACAAAAGTGATTTTCCTCCCCGGAAACCACGATGAAATGGCCCGGGATTTTTTGGGGTTGTCGTTGGGGGGGATCAAGATCCACGACCGCGTCGTTCACTCCACGGCCGACGGCCGCCGTCTTCTCGTCCTCCACGGAGACCAATTCGATGGGTTGTTGAACCACGCCCAATGGCTGTCTTTGTTGGGGTCCGGGGCCTACGAAGTGGCCCTGGGGCTCAACCACGTGGTGAACGCCGTTCGACGGAAATTTGGATTGCCCTATTGGTCCTTGGCGTCGTTCTTGAAGCACAAGACCAAAAAAGCCGTGGGGTTCATGAACCGTTTTGAAGAGACGGTGGCCCGGGAGGCCCGCCGGCTGGGGGTGGACGGGGTCGTCTGCGGGCACATCCACCGGCCGGAGATCCGCACCATCGACGGAATCCTTTACGCCAACGACGGCGACTGGGTGGAAAGTTGCACCGCCCTGGCCGAGGATTTTCAAGGACGCCTTGAAATTCTACGCTGGCCGTCCCCGGCGGCCGCCCCGGCGCCCCGATCGGCTTCGACGGCGTTGTCCCATGCCTGATCGTCCCCCGAGCGTCGCGGTCCTTTACGCCTCGGTGGGGGGAGGGCACGGCCGCGCCGCCCAGGCGGTGGCGGCGGCCCTCCGGGAAATGCGCCCCGGGGCGCGGATCGACGTCATCGACGTGTTGGCCCACACGAACCGGGCCTTTCGCCATTTTTATGGCCGCGCCTATTTTCAAGTTTACGCGAAAGCCCCCCACCTCATCGGGTATCTCTACGATTGGCTCGACCGGCCGCCGACGTCCGACAACCCGTTGGGGGACCGGTTCCGCCGCATCCTTCAGCGGGCCAATCTATCGTCTTTTTACGATCGCCTCCGAAGCGAATCCTGGGACGCGATCATCAACACGCATTTTCTGCCCGCCGAAATTGTGGCCGGCTTGCGCCGGCAAGGGATCCTTCGAACCCCCCAGGCGACGGTCGTCACGGATTTCGACGCCCACCGTCTTTGGGTTCAGTCGCCGACCGACCGGTATTTCGTGGCGAGCGCGGAGGCCCGGGCGACGCTCCGCCATTGGGGCGTCCCCGCCGCCCGGGTCGACGTGACCGGAATTCCGATCGACCCGGTCTTCAGCGTTCCTCTTTCCAAAGAAGCGGCCCGCCGGCGCTTGGGTTTGGATCTCGGGCGTCGGACCGTCTTGCAATTGGCCGGGGGGCTCGGGGTGGGACCGGTGGAAACGGTTTTTCGGGCGTTGCTCGACATTCAGCAACCCCTCAGCCTGGTGGTGGCCGCGGGAACCAACGACGCCGCCGTCCGGGCCCTCGGGCGGGTTCCCGCGCCGCCGCGCCACCGGGTGCGGGTGTTGAAATTCCGAACGGATATCGACCAATGGATGGCGGCCGCGGACCTCGTTATTTCAAAGCCCGGCGGTCTGACCTCCGCCGAATGCCTGGCCCGGGGGGTTCCCCTCGCGATCGTGCATCCGATCCCGGGGCAGGAAAGCCGCAACAGCGATTTTCTTTTAGAGGCCGGCGCGGCCATTAAGATCAACACCTTGCCGACCCTTCCCCACAAATTGGCTCATCATCTTTTCAATTCCCCGCGCTTGGCCGCGATGTCTCAGAAAGCGTTGCACGCCGCGCGCCCTCGGGCCGCTTTTGAGGTGGCCCGTCGGACGTTCGACATGATTCAAAAGCCGGTCTCCTCCCGCTGAACGTCCACCGATAAATCCCACATTCTCCGGGCGATCAAAAGCCTTGGGCGGCGCCTCCCGCCGGTTCTCTTCGACGACGGTTTTCTCCATCGGGTTTTTCTTCCGTCGACAAAGACCCGAACGGCCTCTCTTGTTGTGTTTTTCGGCCCTCGGCCCCCCCGTTCGCCGACCGCTTTCTCCGACGGAAAATTCAAGTCAAAAAAAATTTACATCCGCGATCTTTCCGCCGAAGAGGGGGGCATTTTCCGTCGATCTTCACCGTCCTTGACACACCACAGGTGGTGGAGTAATATCTGCCCCGGCCACAAGATATGGGCCCCCCGCCAAGGGCGCCGGAAACAAGATGTTGTATAATCGAGGGAGGAGTGACCCCACCCGTTGTATGAGATGCCCCGCTTGCGACCATCCTGAAGACCGCGTGATCGACAGCCGTCCGCTGGAGTCCGCCTCCGTGATCCGGCGGCGCCGTTCTTGCGTCCATTGCGGCAAACGCTTCACCACCTACGAACGGGTGGAATCCACCCCCTTGATGGTGGTCAAGCGCGACAACCGACGGGAACCCTTCCGCCGCGAAAAAATGCGCGAAGGCATCGTCCGCGCCTGCCAGAAGCGCCCGATTTCCCCCGCGGCCATTGAAAAACTCGTGTCCGAAGTGGAATACAGCCTGCAAGACTTCGTGTTGGAAGTGCCCAGCCCGGTGATCGGCGAGCGGATTTTAAAGAAGCTCATCGATCTCGACCCCGTGGCCTACGTGCGCTTCGCTTCCGTGTACCGCCAGTTCGGCGATTTGGAAACGTTCATGAGCGAGCTTCGCAAGCTCAAACGCGGCCACGATCGCCGGACCCGCTTGACCCTGCGCCCGCCGGTCCGCTTCGGCGGTTCCGACGCCGCCGCCGCGCGCGGCCCCGCGTCGGACCGTCCCCGGTTGACCGCGACGCCGGATAAAATTTCATCCGTTTAATGCACGACCCAGGAGAACCTATGAACCCCGTTGATATGAAAGCGCGCCCCCAGGACACCGCCAAAACCCGTCCCGCCGTCCGGCTCACGGAGAACCAGCGGAAAGTCATCCAGGACAAATACCTTCGGACCGACCCCTCGCCCGAAGTCTGGTTGGAGCGCGTGGCCGCCAACATCGCCTTGGCGGAACTCCTGCACGCGGCCGAATCCGACGGATGGCGTCTGTGGGACGGCGTGAAGCGGAAAGCGGTCGACCTGCCGACCCGCCGGGGCCAAAAAAGCCGGATGAACCTCCTGCACCACGGCCTTCTCTCCTCGGACGAGCGGGACAAAAACTTTTTCACTTTCCTGGGCAATCTCCGCAAAGCCGCCACCGAGATCCCCGAAGCCCGGACCCTGACCGAAGAATGGCGGGACAAATTTTACGGCATGATGGCCCGCTTCGACTTCTTGCCCAACTCGCCCACCCTCATGAACGCCGGCCGGGACCTGCAGCAGCTTTCCGCCTGCTACGTTCTCCCCGTGCCCGACACCATGGAAGGCATCGCCGACGCCTTGAAGGCCCAGGCCTTGATCCACAAGTCCGGCGGCGGCACCGGGTTCTCCTTCCAACGCCTGCGCCCCTCGGGCGACGTGGTGAAATCCACCAAAGGCACGGCCTCGGGCTCCATCAGTTTCATGCAGATCTTCGACAAGATGACCGACGTGGTCAAGCAGGGCGGCACCCGCCGCGGCGCCAACATGGGCATCCTGCCCTACTGGCACCCCGAAATCGAAGAATTCATCCACATGAAGGAAAAACCGGGCGTCATGGAAAACTTCAACGTCTCGGTGACCGTGGACGAGAAGTTCATGACCGCCGTGGAAAAAGGCGAGGACTACGACCTCCTGAACCCCCGCACCATGGAGCCCACGGGCAAGAAGATGAACGCCCGGGAAGTTTTCGACCACATGGTGGACAGCGCCTGGAAATCCGGCGATCCCGGGATCATTTTCATCGACCGCATCAACAATTCCCCCTCGAACCCGACCCCGCACCTGGGCCAAATCGAAAGCACGAACCCCTGCGGCGAGCAGCCGCTCCTCCCCAACGAGCCCTGCAACCTGGGGTCCATCAACCTGTCGAATTTCGTCGAAGGCGACCTCACCCAGGGCAAAATGAACTGGGAGCGCCTGGGCGAGACCGTGGCCCTGGCCGTCCGTTTTCTGGACGACGTGATCGAAGTGAACAATTACCCCCTGCCGCAGATCGAGGAGCTTTCCAAGGGCAACCGGCGGATCGGTTTGGGCGTCATGGGCTGGGCCGAAGCTCTGATCAAGATGGGCATTTCCTACGACACCGACGACTGCCTGAACATGGCCAAGGAAGTCATGGGCTTTGTGAACGACAAGGCCTTGGAAGCCTCCGAGGTCTTGGCCGAAGAGCGCGGCGCCTTCCCCAACTGGAAAGGGTCGATTTTCGACCCGGACAGCAAGCATTTCCGCGGCGCGGAACACCTGCCCCGGCACTGCGCCCGCACCACCATCGCCCCCACGGGGACCATCGGCCTGGCGGCCGGCCTCCAGGGCGCGGGCATCGAGCCTTTCTTCGCCATCGCCTACACCCGCTACAACGCCAAGGCCTTGGACGCCCTCAAAAAAGGCGAGAAACCCAGCGAATCCGACGTCTTCCACGAAGTGAACCCGCTCTTCCGCGAAGTGGCCCGTCGCAACGGCTACTTCGGCCTGCCGGAAAACGACCTGTGGAAAAAGATCGAAGCCAACCACAAGTCGGTCCGCGGCGTCAAGGAGATCCCCGACCGCTTCCAAAAGCTCTTCGCCTCCTCTCACGACGTGGCCGTGCCGTTCCACGTGCTGATCCAGGCGGCCTTCCAGACCCACACGGACAACGCCGTGTCCAAGACCATCAACATGCCCTCGACCGCCACCCGCGACGACGTCAAGGAAGCCTATTGGCTCTCCTACAAAATGGGGTGCAAGGGCATCACCATCTACCGCGACGGCTCCAAAAGCCAGCAAGTGTTGAACCTGGGCGGCGCCCAGGCCGAGAAGCCCAAGGCCCGGGACGCCTCCCGCGGCATGTCCTCGGAGTACTACGAGATCCGCACCGGCCACGGCGGCCTCCACGTGCACATCGACTACGACGAGGAAGGCCCTTACCGCCTCTTCACCAGTCTCTCGCCCCTCGGGACCGACATTTCGGGCCTGACCAGCGTGGTGGGCATCATGATCTCCAAGTATCTGGAAACCGGCGGGGACCCCAAGCGGATCCTCAAGCACTTGAACTCCGTCAAAGGCGACCGGCCCTTCGGTTTCGGCGCCCAGCGGGTGGATTCCATTCCCCACGCCATCGCCATCGCGCTCCGCACGCACCTTCAAAAACATGGCAAAATGGAGACCCCGCCGACCGAAGCGGCCGGCGGCGAAAAAGGCTTGGAGTTGTGGAACCGTTCCTCCGCGCTCTACTGCCCGGACTGTTTTTCCTCGAACGTCGCCCAACAAAGCGGCTGCACCGGCGTCACCTGCTTCGACTGCGGCCATTCGGAATGCTCGTGAGCCATCGGGCCACGGGCAAACGCTAACGAATCGTTGACAAGGCCCTCCCCCGGGGGGAGGGGTCGCCCTCATCGAGGGCGTTGCGGGGGTTTCCCTTTCGAAACCCTCCCGGGATTTTTTTTCTCAAGGAGAAAGTCGTCATGACCGTCAAGTCCGACCGCTGGATCCGACGCATGGCCCAGGAAAAAGGGATGATCGAACCCTTCGCGGAAGCGCAAAAGCGCGACGGCGTCGTTTCCTACGGCCTCTCCAGCTACGGCTACGACGCGCGGGTCGGCGACCGCTTCAAAATCTTCACGCCCCGGCCCGGCGACGTCCTGGACCCCAAGAACCCCGTTCCCGCCTCCTTTGTCGAAGTGACCGCGAACCCGTACGTCGACCTGCCGCCCCACGCTTTCGCCCTGGCCCAGACCGTCGAATATTTCCGCATCCCCCGGAACGTCGTGACCACCGCTTACGGCAAGAGCACCTACGCCCGGTGCGGCCTCGTGGTCAACGTCACGCCCTTCGAGCCGGAATGGGAGGGGTTCGTGACGCTGTCCTTGGTCAACACTTCCGACGCGCCGGTCCGGGTTTACGCCCAGGAAGGCATCGCCCAAATTCTCTTTTGGGAGTCGGACGAGGTCTGCGAAGTGTCCTACGCCGACCGAAAAGGCAAATACCAGAAGCAGACGGCCATCACCCACGCCCGCCTATGAGCCTCCTGGACGCCGAAACCCAAGGGCTCGTGGGGCCCGCCGACATCGCCGATTTGGAGGACCGCGGCCACCGGGTGGTGGACGCCCTGGGGGGCGACGTGTCGCCCACGGACCTGACGCGCCAATTGATCGACCGCCTGAGAGACGAGAAACGCGAGCAGTTCTACAGCGACGTCCTTTTTTACCTCACCTCCGAACGCTACAGCGAGAACCAGGCCTACGACCTGTGGAAGGAAATCCTGGACCACAAATTTTTGACGAGCCAAAAACTGGGGCGGAACGCCGGGATCCGCGTGGCCGCTTTGGATTATCTGCTGAACGTGCGGAAGCTGATCTTGACCCCGCGCATCGTCAATTCCCACGATTTCCGCCGCACCGTCCGCATGGCCCGCACCGACGCCCTGACCGGCCTCTACAACCGCCGCTATTTCATGGACCACACCACCCGCGTGTTGGAAGCCGCCGCCCGGGTTAAGGCGCCGGTGTCGCTCCTCATGACCGATTTGGACAATTTCAAACCCTTCAACGACGAGCACGGCCACCAGGCCGGGGATTTGCTGCTGCAGGAGATCGCCCGCATCGTCCGGGGCTGCGTGCGGGCCTCCGACATGGTGTCCCGCTACGGCGGCGACGAGTTCGCCCTGCTGTTGCCCAAGGCCGCCAAAAACGAGGCCGAAGCCGTGGCCGAGAAAATTCGGCGCCAAATCGAAGAGAACTGCCAGTCCGTGGACGTCACCATCAGCATCGGCCTGGCCCAATATTCCGTGGACGCCAGCGCCAAGGAAGATTTGATCGCCGCGGCGGACGAATTGTTGTACCGGGCCAAGGAATTCGGCGGCAACAAAGTGTGTCTCTTCCGCCCCATTCGTTTCCGCTATGTGGAAGACGGCCCGCGCCCCACCCAGGTGGCCGTGGTGGGGGATTTCAACAATTGGAACAACCGCGCCCACGGCCTGGTGCGCCAGGGCCCCGGGGCCGAATGGGAACTCACGGTGCCGCTCAAGCCGGGCCGTTATCGCTACAAATTTTTGCTCAACAACACCGTCTGGACCACCGACGGCCGGGCCGACGCTTTTGAAAGCGACGGATTCGGCGGCCAGTGTTCCGTCGTGGTTGTTAAATAACTTTCGAAATCCTCAGGGAGGTTGTTCATGGCATTTTTCATCGGTCGCGACAGGGAGGCCCGCCGGGCCTACGGGTTTGACGAAGTGGCGTTGGTGCCGGGCACGGTGACGGTCAACCCCGAGGACGCGGACGTCTCGACGCGCCTGGGGCCCGTGAAGCTGGACATTCCCATCCTGGCCAGCGCCATGGACGGCGTCGTGGACGTGGAATTCGCCATCGCCATGGGCCGCCTGGGCGGCCTGGCCGTCCTGAACCTGGACGGCGTTCAGACCCGCTACGAAAACCCGAAACCGCTCTTTAAGAAAATCGCCGAAGCCACGCCGGAAGTGGCCACCAAACTCGTCCAAGACATCTACTCCAAAGAGTCGGTCAAAGAAAAGCTCGTGGCCCAGCGGGTGAAGGAGATCAAAAAGGGGGGGGTGCTTTGCGCCGTCTCCTCCATTCCCCAGAACGCCGAACGGGTGGGGAAAATCGCCGCCGACGCGGGGGCCGACCTCTTCATCATCCAGGGCACCGTGACCACGGCCCGCTTTAAATCCTCCAAGGGCCCGGTGGTGGACCTGGCGAAACTCTGTCAGAAGTTGAAGATCCCCGTCATCATCGGGAACGTCGTCACTTATTCCGCCGCTTTGGAACTCATGGAAACCGGCGCCGCCGCCCTCCTGGTGGGCGTGGGGCCCGGCGCCGCCTGCACCAGCCGCGGCGTCCTGGGTCTGGGCGTTCCCCAGGTCACCGCGACCGTGGACTGCGCCGCCGCCCGGGACTTTTACTACAAGAAAGCCGGCCGCTACGTCTCCATCATCACCGACGGCGGCATGAGCACCGGCGGCGACGTTTGCAAAGCCTTCGCCTCGGGCGCCGACGCGGTCATGGTCGGGTCCGTCTTCGCCCGGGCCGAAGAAGCGCCGGGCCGGGGCTTCCACTGGGGCATGGCGACCCCGCACCACAACCTTCCGCGCGGCACCCGCGTGCGCGTGGGCACGGTCGGCACGCTCAAGCAGATCCTGCACGGGCCCGCCTCCCTGGACGACGGCACGCAGAACATCGTGGGGGCCATCCGCACCTGCATGGGCACGGTGGGCGCCACCAACATCAAGGAATTTCAGCTTACCGAAATCATCATCGCTCCGGAAATCAAGCACGAAGGCAAGCTGTTCCAGCAGGCGCAAAAAGTGGGGATGGGGAAGAAATAATCGGCGGCCTTCGGGCCCCGAAACAACCGCACACAGCACAAGGGGGACGCATGGAATCGGGTCACAGCTTCATGGGTTCGGTCATCACGTTGGCGTTGATCGCGTTGGTGTTGGTGGCGTTCTGGAAGGTCTTCGAAAAAGCGGGCCGTCCGGGGTGGCAGGCCCTTGTGCCGTTCTACAACCTCTACGTCCTCTGCCAGATCGTCGGCTGGCCGGGCTGGTATCTGGTGTTTTTCCTGATCCCCTTGGTCAACATGGTCATGACCGTTGTTCTCCAGTTCAAAGTGGCGGCCGTGTTCAAAAAGGGCGCCGGGTTCGCCATCGGGCTCATCCTCCTGCCCATCGTGTTCCTGCCGATCCTCGGTTTCGGGGACGACGTTTACACGGCGCCGACGCCGAAGGCGTAACGTCGCGGGTTTTGCGTCTCCCCCCGGCGGGTGGGTTTTCCCCTCTCCCCTTGAGGGAGAGGGTTAGGGTGAGGGGTTGAGTTCTTTTCAATTCAAAGTCGCGGGGCTGCGCGCCCCGCACCCCGCCCCATTTCTTTTGGGCACGCAAAAGAAATGGGGGAAAGAAAACGTGCCCCGGCGGCCTGCGCGCGCCGTTTTGGCCGGTGGCCCTCACGTGGCCCGATTCCGGGCCCGGTCACCGGCGGCTCTGCCGCCAGAAACGTGACCGGCTCGCCTCAAGTGCCCATCGGCGGCACAACGGGCCACGCCGCTGCGGCCAAAACGTCGTGCTCGATTCGCCTCAAGGGGGGGTTAGAAGCATAGGCATAAGCCTGAACCTTTGCTTCGACCTGTTGTGGTTTCAAGATTTTGAATCGGGGCCCCCTTGAGGCGGTATGAGCACGCTTTTTTGAAGATCGCGGGCCCGGACCTGTCCGATCCGGCCCGTAGGAAGTTGAGGGACGGGAGTTGGTCCGGGCTCCTTCAAAAAAGCGCGCGGAAGCCGTCGGGGGCGACTTTCTTTTGGATACTTTTCTTTGGGCGTCCAAAGAAAAGTATCCCGGGTCCAGGGCGGAGCGCCTGGGACTTGGATTCGTCGGATTTGATTTTCGGCGTTTGGTAGGGGAGAAAAATGAAACTTGAATTGTTTGCTTTGTGCGATGCGGCCACGGAAACCGGGGGAAAGCTGAACCTCCTGGGAGCTTTCGACGCCATCGTGGCCCCCTCGGCGCCGGTGATTCACCCCTCCTGCGCGGTGGCGCTTCGCCTGCGTTTTCAGCGCATCGAGTCGGGCCCCCACCGAATCAAGGTGGCGGTGGTGGACGCCGACGGCCACCACGCGGTGCCGCCCTTCGAGACCGAAATCCAAATCGGGGTGGCCGACGCGGACGAATCCTCCGTGGCCAATTTGATCCTCAATTTGCAGCAGCTCCGCCTGGAAAAGTTCGGCCGTTATTCCGTGGATCTGGCCGTGGACGGCCGCCAGGAAGGCGCCCTGCCCCTCTTTTTGAAACCCATTTCCAATTCCGTCCGGGAGCGTCCATGATCATCATTCTCGATTTCGGTTCCCAATACACGCAACTGATCGCCCGCCGGGTGCGGGAAGCCAACGTGTTTTGCGAAATCCACCCGTTCAACTATTCGGCCAAAAAAATCGCCGCGTCCAAGCCCAGCGGCCTCATTCTTTCCGGCGGGCCCTCCAGCGTCTACGACAAGAAGGCCCCCAAGCCCGATTCGGATATTTTCGGGTTGGACATCCCCATTTTGGGCATCTGCTACGGTCTTCAGGTCATGGTCACCCATTTCGGCGGGCAAGTGGCCAAGGCGCCCCGGCGGGAATACGGCCCCGCGGACATCCAGATCGTCCACAACAACGGCCTCTTCGACGGGTTGTCGGAAACCCAGCCCGTGTGGATGAGCCACGGCGACCACGCCGAGGGTTTGCCGGCCGGTTTCCAAACCATGGCCAAAACCTCCAACGCGCCCTACGCCGCGGTATTCAATCCCGCGCGCAAATTTTACGCCGTGCAGTTCCACCCGGAAGTCCACCACACGCCCCGGGGCAAGGACATTCTGGCCAACTTCCTCTTCAAGGTTTGCGGGGAAAAACCCGACTGGACCATGACCTCCTTCGCCGAGGAGCAAACACGACTTGTCCGGGAAATGGTCGGGAAGGACAAGGTGATCCTGGGTCTTTCCGGCGGCGTGGACTCCTCCGTGGCGGCGGCCCTCCTGCACAAAGCCCTTGGGAAGCAGCTTCACTGCATCTTCGTCAACAACGGCCTCCTGCGCGCCGGGGAGGAAGAACGGGTTCGAAAAGTCTTCGGCAAGGCCCAGGGCTACATCACCACCATCGTCGACGCCCGAAAACAATTTTTGAAGAAACTCAAAGGCGTCACCGACCCCGAGCGCAAACGGAAAATCATCGGGCACGAATTCATCGCGGTGTTTGAAAAAGAGGCCAAAAAGCACAAAGACGCCAAGTTCCTGGCCCAGGGGACGCTGTACCCGGACGTGATTGAAAGCGTCTCGGTCAAAGGGCCCTCCGCGGTCATCAAAACCCACCACAACGTGGGCGGCCTGCCCGACCGGATGAAAATGAAACTGGTGGAGCCCCTGCGGTTTCTTTTTAAAGACGAAGTACGGGCCCTGGGCAAGGAACTGGGCCTGCCGGACGAAATCCTTTTCCGCCAGCCCTTCCCCGGCCCTGGATTGGCCGTGCGCGTTCTGGGGGACCTCACCGAGGAAAAACTGCGCATGGCCCGGGAGGCCGATTGGATCATTGAGGAGGAAGTCCGGGCCGCCGGGTTGTACCACAAGCTGTGGCAGGCCTTCGCGGTCTTTCTCCCTGTCAACAGCGTGGGCGTCATGGGGGACGAGCGGACCTACCAAAACGCCATCGCCGTCCGGGCCGTTAATTCCGTGGACGCCATGACGGCGGACTGGGCCCGCCTGCCCTACGAGGTGTTGGCCAAAATTTCTTCCCGCATCACCAACGAAGTCCGGGGCATCAATCGGGTCGTGCTGGACATCTCCTCCAAGCCGCCCGCCACGATTGAGTGGGAGTAGAGAACCTCGTCATCGGCGGGGTGTGCGTGGCGCTGGGGGGAGGCCTTTACCGGCTGGCCGCCCGGGCGACGACCACGGGAAAACTGCTCCGTCGAGATTCGTCCATGGCGCCGCGGTATTGGGATCGGGAAAAAGATCGGGCGGAATTCAACGCCCGGATTCGAATTCTTCGGGGTTTGGGCCTGTTGGTCGGGGCCCTGGGACTGGGTTTGATCTACGCGGGGATTTTTAAAACGGGCCGGTGAACTTTTGACCATGACGACGACTTCCATCATCGATAAGACCAATCTTCCCTTTAAAGTTTGGACCCGGGGCAAGGTCCGGGACGTTTACGATTTGGGCGACAAGCTCCTGATCGTGGCCACGGACCGGATTTCGGCCTACGACTTCATCCTCCCCACGGCCGTGCCGGAAAAGGGGAAGATCCTCTGCCAAACGTCGAATTTTTGGTTCGACCGGCTCTCGTCCATCTGTCCCCACCATTTGATCGCCACCCGGGTGGCGGATTTCCCCGTTGAAATTCGGGCCGCCTGCGCCGGGGTGGACGGCCGGGCCGTGCTGGTCAAAAAAGCCAAACGCGTGGACGTGGAATGCGTGGTGCGGGGCTACCTGGCCGGGTCCGGTTGGAAGGAATACCAGGCGAGCCAAAGCGTGTGCGGGGAAAAATTGCCCGCGGGCCTGGTGGAATCCTCCAAATTGCCGACCCCCATTTTCACGCCCGCCACCAAGGCCCCCGACGGGGAGCACGATGAAAATATTTCGTTTAAGCGCATGGAGGAGCGGGTGGGGTCCGGTCTGGCCGGGCGGCTCAAGGCTCTGAGCCTCCGTCTTTTCAACGAGGCCACCCACTACGCCGAGTCCCGGGGCTTTATCCTGGCCGACACCAAATTCGAGTTCGGCCTGATCGGCGGCGAAATTATTCTGATCGACGAGGCCCTGACGCCCGACTCCTCCCGGTTTTGGGACGCCGCCCATTACACCCCTGGCAAATCCCAGGAGTCTTTCGATAAGCAGTTCGTCCGGGACTACCTGAACCAAATCAAATGGGACCGCCGTCCCCCGGCGCCGGCGCTTCCGGCCGACGTGGTCGCCAAGACCCACGAAAAATATATGCAGGCCTATCAGCGGCTGACCGGTCGGGCGGCCCTGTGAACTGGCGCGTGTTGGTTCATACAAAACCCTCCTTCGCCGATCACCGGGGCCAGGGTTTGGCCCACGAATGGCGGCGGGCGAAACTGAAGGGCTTGAAAAACATCCGCACCGGCCAGGCCTATGAGCTTCTGGGCGACTTGGACCAATCGCAGGCTCAACGGCTGGCCGAGCGCCTGTTGACCGACCCCGTGACCCAAGTGGCTTCGGTTTTCCCGTCGGACCGGGTGGCCCCCGCGCCCGGGTCCCGCCTGGCCGAGGTGTGGCCCAAAAAAGGGGTGTCGGACCCCGTGGCGGGCACCGTGGTTTACGCCGCCCAGGACCTCGGCGTGGCCGGGCTCGCGGCCGTCCGTTCGGGCCAGGTTTATGATTTCTTCGGCGTCGTGTCCCCGGCGGACGTGAAACGCTTTTGCGAGGAGCATTTGATGAACGCCATGATCCAATCGGTGGAGGTGCTTTGATGGTCGCCGCCCCCCCGTCCCCGCTGCCCGGTTTCCTCTCCCTCGACGCCGCCGCCCTGGCGGCGCTCAGCAAGGAGCGCGGATTGTCTCTGAACGACGCCGAGATGTCCGCCATCCAGGCCTACTTTAAAAAGCAAGGCCGCGATCCCTCCGAGGCGGAACTCGAAACCCTGGCCCAAACCTGGTCCGAGCACTGCAAACACAAAACCTTCCGGGCCGCCATCCACCACGTCGAACAGGACGAGATGGGATTGAAGCGCGAGCGGGAATACAAGGATTTGCTCAAGGACACCATCGTCAAGGTGACCGACGAGCTCAAACGCCCCTGGTGCCTTTCGGTGTTCAAAGACAACGCGGGCATCGTTGATGTCGGCGAAAACGAAGCCCTGGCTTTCAAAGTCGAAACCCACAACCACCCCTCGGCCCTGGAACCCTACGGCGGCGCCGGCACGGGCCTGGGCGGGGTGATCCGGGACATTCTGGGCGCGGGCCTGGGCGCCAAGCCCATCGCCAATTCCGACGTCTTCTGTTTCGGTCCCTTGGACAAAACGGCCGACGAAAAAACCGGCTCCGGCATGTCCCCCCGGCGGATTTTCCACGGCGTGGTTTCCGGCGTCCGGGATTACGGCAACCGCATGGGGATTCCCACGGTGAGCGGCGCGGTCTATTTCGACGAGGATTTTCGGGAGAACCCTCTGGTCTTCTGCGGCACCCTCGGGATCATGCCCCACAACGCCATCCCCAAAGACGTGAAACCCGGGGACAAAATCGTCATGGCGGGGGGGCGCGTGGGGCGGGACGGCATCCACGGCGCGACCTTCTCCTCGGACAGCTTGACCACCGGGATCCCCTCCAGCGTCGTTCAAATCGGCAACCCCATTGTGCAGAAAAAAACCATGGACGTCCTTTTGGCCGCCCGGGACCGGGGCCTCTACCGGGGCATCACGGACTGCGGCGCAGGCGGACTCTCCTCGGCCGTGGGCGAAATGGGGGAAATCACCGGAGCCGACGTTCAATTGGAAAAAGTGCCCCTCAAATACCAGGGCCTGGCCCCCTGGGAAATTTGGCTGTCGGAATCCCAGGAGCGCATGGTTTTCGCGGTACCCCCGGAGAAAGTGGACGAGTTGGTCCGTCTTTTCGCCGACGAGGACGCCGAGGCCACGGTGATCGGCACCTTCACCGACGACGGACGACTTCGGGTGCGCCACGGGGTCGAGGTGCTGGTCGACGTGGAGATGGCGTTTTTGCACAACGGCGTTCCCAAGCGGCGCATGAACTCCACCTGGGCGCCGCCCAAACCCGAGGCCTTCCCCGCTTTCCAGGTCGGGCGGAAAACCGTCGATTTGAAAAAAGCCCTCCTGGACATTCTGGCCCAGCCGACGGTGGCCAGCAAGGAATGGATCGTGCGGCAATACGACCACGAGGTCCAGGGCCGCACGGTGGTGAAACCCTTCGTGGGCCCCACCGCCGCGGGCCCCAGCGACGCCGCCGTTTTGCAGTTGCGGCCCACGGACCGTCGCGGCGCCGCGTTGTCGTGCGGCTTGAATCCCCACCAAAGCCGTTGGGACCCCTATTGGATGGCGGCCTCGGCCATCGACGAGGCGGTGCGCAACTTGATCGCCGTGGGCGCCCGCCCCGATCGCATCGCCATTTTGGACAATTTCTGCGGGGGCAACCCCTACCGCCCGGAAACCCTGGGCGAGCTGGTTCGCACGGCCCAGGCCTGTCACGACGTGGCCCGGGCCTACGGCACGCCGTTCATTTCCGGCAAGGACAGCCTGTTTAACGAGTTCGTGGACCCCAAGGCCGGGAGCCGCCGAAGCATCCCCACGACGCTTTTAATTTCGGCCCTTTCCCTCGTGGACGACGTGTCCAAGTGCGTGACCATGGATTTCAAAAAACCCGGAAACTACCTTTACGTTCTGGGCGAAACCCGGGACGAGCTCGGCGGTTCCCGCTACGGCATTTGGCGCAACAGCCGAGGCGGCGCCGTGCCCCGCCTGGACCCCTCCGCCACCTGGCCGATCTACGAAAAATTGGCCCAGGCCATCGGCGAGGGTTTGGTGGCCGCCTGCCACGATTGCTCCGAGGGCGGCCTGGGCGTGTCCCTGGCCGAGATGGCCTTCGGCGGGGGCCTCGGGGCCCACGTGGATCTTCGGAAGGTTCCGGTGTTCGCCGACCTCGCCAACGAACGGCGGACCGACAAAATCCTTTTCTCCGAATCCAACGGGCGCTTTGTTCTCGAAGTGCCCGCCAAGGCGCGCCGGGGGTTCAACGCCCTTTTCAAAAACGCCCCGGTCGCCGTGGTGGGCCAAGTGCGGGAGGCCCCCCGGTTGGACCTGACCGGCTCCGACGGAAAATCCCTTTCGTGGTCCATTAAAGACCTGGAAAAAGCCTGGCGTGGAGGAATACGCCCATGACCGTCAAAGCCCTGGTTCTCCGGTCGCCCGGCACCAATTGCGACGGCGAATCCGTGTGGGCGCTTGAAGCCGCCGGCGCCGCGCCCGAGCGGATTCACGTGAACGCGCTTTTGCGCGGCGAGGCGCGCCTGAAAGACTTCGGCGTTCTGGTGTTTCCCGGCGGTTTTTCCTTCGGGGACGACATCGCCTCCGGGAAAGTGCTGGCCAACCGCGTGGTGTACCGTCTGCGGGAGCAAATGGACGAATTCCTGCGACTGGGCCGTCCGGTGATCGGCATTTGCAACGGGTTCCAGGTGTTGGTCAAAGCGGGCCTTTTGCCCGGCGACGACAAGCCCTGGGACGGCAGCGTCCAGGCCACCTTGACCGACAACGATTCCGGCCGCTTCGAATGCCGGTGGATTTTCCTCAAAACCGCGTCCCGCAAAAGTTTTTGGGTCAAGGGCCTGCCGGAGGTGTTCCCCCTGCCCGTGGCCCACGGGGAAGGCAAATTCGTGCCCGCGTCGGCCGGCCTCCTAAATCAATGGGAAAAGAAGGGCCAGGTCGTGTTCCGTTACGTGGACGCCCGGGGCCGGAAGCCGGCCTACCCGGCCAACCCGAACGGGTCGACCCGGGAAGTGGCCGGGGTCACCAACGCCGCCGGAAATATTTTGGGCCTTATGCCCCACCCGGAGCGCAATTCTTTCCCGTTCCAGCATTCCCATTGGACCCGAGTCAAACCCCTGCCCAAAACCGGCGTCGGGCTCCAGATTTTCAAGAACGCGGTTCGTTACGCCGCCCAAGTGAATTAACCCCATGCCCCACCGTTACTCGGACGGTCGCCACGGCGGAACGGCCCGATGGCGATGGTCCTCGGCGCTTCGGGAGTCCTGGCGGTTGGGCTACGGCTTTTCGGATTTCCGGTCGGACCTGTTGGCCGGTGCCGTCGTGGCGTTGGTCGCGATTCCCCTGGCCATGGCCTTGGCCATCGCGAGCGGCGTTCCTCCGCAATACGGTCTTTACACCGCGGTGGTGGCGGGGACGGTGGTTCCGCTTTTGGGCGGGTCTCGGTTCCAGGTGACGGGCCCGACCGCGGCCTTCGTGGTGATTCTGGCGCCGGTGGCGAGCCGGTTCGGCTTGGGGGGCCTTCTGGTGGCGGGCCTGATGGCCGGCGGGCTTCTCCTCGCGATGGGCTTTTTTCGGCTCGGGGGTTTGATCCAGTTCATTCCTCGGACGGTGACGGCGGGTTTCACGGCGGGCATCGGGTTTGTCATCGCCGTTCTCCAGTTAAAGGATTTTTTCGGTCTCCAGGTCGCCGCTCTCCCGGATCGGTTCGTGGAGCGCGTGGCCGCGCTTCTCCACGCGGCCCCGACCTTTCGCCCGGCGGAGCTGGGCGTCGGCGCCGGCACGCTGGTCCTGTTGGTGGGGTGGCCCAAGGTCAGCAAGCGAATCCCCGGGCCCCTGGTGGCGCTGGCGGCCGCGGCGGCGGCGGTCTTGGCGTTGGAGCGCTTGTTCCCCGGGCTTGAAATCGCGACGATCGCCCGGCGTTTTCATTTTGAGGAAAACGGCCGCCTTTGGGACGGCATCCCTCAAATCCTGCCGTCCTTTCGTGCGCCGTGGTCTTTCCCCGGCCCCGGCGGCGCGCCCCTGACCTTTAATTTTTCGCTGATCGAATCCCTCGCGCCCTCGGCGTTGGCCATCGCTCTTCTGGCCGCCATCGAGTCTCTGTTGTCGGCGGTGGTGGCCGACGGCATGGCCGGCACGCGTCACAACCCCGACGCGGAACTGGCGGCTCTGGGGGTGGGAAACCTCCTCGGGCCCTTTCTGGGGGGCATCCCGGCCACGGGGGCCATCGCGCGCACGGCGACCAACATTCGAAGCGGCGCCCGTTCGCCCTTGGCGGCGGTGTTCCACGGCGTATTCATTTTGGGGGCGATCTTGCTGGCCGCGCCGCTTTTGGGCCGGGTGCCCATGGCGTCGTTGGCGGCGCTCCTGTTGTTGGTCGCCTATCACATGTCCGAGCTCCGCCACGTCCGCTATTTGTTGAACGTCGCCCCCCGAAGCGACGTGGCCGTGTTGCTGTTGTGCTTCGGCCTCACGGTGATTTTCGATATGGTGGTGGGCGTTTCGGTGGGCATCGTTCTGGCGTCTCTCTTGTTCATGCGGCGCATGTCCTCCGTCACCCGGGGGCGCCCCCTGACGGGCGAGGCCGGCGCCAAAGGCGTCCCGCCACCGCCGGGTTTCGCGCTTTACGAGATCGCCGGGCCCATGTTTTTCGGAGCCATCGACAACGCCATCGACGCCATCGCTTCCGTCGACCGGAGCGTGCGGGGCGTGTTGTTTTTGATGGACAAGGTCCCCGTTATGGACGTGTCGGGCCTGGTGGCCTTGGAAAGCGCCATTCGCAAATTGTCGGCGGAGAGCAAGTTGTCGGTTCTGGTGGGGGCGCACGGGCAACCCCAGTCGTTGATCGGCAAGTCCCATTTTTTGAGCACCGAACGGCGCTTGATCCGCCACGTTCCCGACCGCCCGTCGGCGGACCGGGAAGCCCAGGCGTATCTGACGGGCGCCGCCACCCCTTTGGCCACGGAGGCAAGACGATGAATGGTGTGACCCGCGATCCCCTGGACGTTCCCCGCGAAGAGTGCGGCGTGTTCGGCATTTACAACCACAAAGAAGCCGCGCGTTTGGCCTATTTGGGGCTTCAGCAGCTGCAGCACCGCGGGCAGGAGTCCGCCGGCATCGTGACCTCCGACGGCAACCGGTTTTTCGCCCACGTGTCCATGGGTCTCGTGGCGGACGTGTTTAAACCCGAAGCCCTCGACCGTTTGAAGGGCCGGATGGCCGTGGGCCACGTGCGCTACGCCACGGCGGGTTCCTCCTCCCTGGCCAACGCCCAGCCCATCGTCGTCACCACGGCCCGGGGGCCCATCGCGATCGGACACAACGGCAACTTGACCAACGCCATGACCCTGCGAAAAAAAATGGAGTCTCTCGGGTCCATTTTCCAAACGTCGTCGGACACCGAGGTGATCCTCCACCTGATGGCCAAATCCCCGGCCCGGGAAATCGTGACGGCGCTCAAAGACGCCCTGAGCCAGGTGACCGGCGCCTATTCCCTCGTCATTCAAACCACCAAATCCCTCTACGCCGTGCGGGACCCCTGGGGCGTGCGGCCCCTCCATTTGGGCCGTTTGAACGGCTCCATCGTGGTGGCCTCGGAAACCTGCGCTTTCGACATCATCGGGGCCAAATTGGTGCGCGAGGTGAAACCCGGGGAAATCGTCGCCATCGACCACCGGGGCGCCCGCACCGTGGCCCAGATGCCGAGCCCCGCCAAGGCCCACTGCGTGTTTGAATACGTCTATTTCGCCCGCCCGGACAGCCATATTTTCGGAAAAAGCGTCTACGAAGTCCGCCGGGAAATGGGCCGTCAGTTGGCCCGGGAGGCCCCGGCCAAAGCGGACATCGTGGTCGCCGTGCCGGACTCCGCCAACGTGGCCGCCGTCGGCTACGCCGACGAATCCGGCATCCCCCTGGAAATCGGTTTGATCCGAAGCCACTACCGGGGCCGGACTTTCATCGAACCCAAGCAGTCCATCCGGGATTTCGGCGCCCGGATGAAATACGCCGCCGTGGTCGAGGCCCTCAAGGGCCGTCGGGTGGTCGTGATCGACGATTCCATCGTGCGGGGAACCACCAGCCGCAAATTGATCCGCATGCTGCGCCACTCCGGCGCCCGGGAAATTCATTTGCGGATCAGTTCGCCGCCCATCATGGGCCCCTGCTTCTACGGCATCGACACCCCCCAGGCCCGGGAGCTCATCGCCACCCGCATGAACGTCGAGCGGATCCGGCAGTATCTCAACACCGACAGCCTGAAATATTTGAGTCTGGAAGGCATGCTCAAAGCCACCGGGCGGAACCCCAAGGAATTCTGCACCGCGTGCTTCAATACCCGTTATCCCATTCCGGTGGAAGACGCCGGGAGGGTCGCGTGAAAGTTCTCGTCGTCGGATCCGGCGGACGGGAACACGCCCTCGTCTGGGCTCTCCGAAAAAGCGGCGGGGTGTCGGAAGTGTATTGCGCGCCCGGCAACGCGGGGATCAGCGGCCTGGCCACGATCCCGAGCCTGGACCTCCACAAAGCCAAGGACATTTTGCGATTCGCCAAGGAAAAGGAAATCGGCCTGGCGATCATCGGTCCCGAGGCCCCCTTGGTCGAGGGCTTGGCCGACGACCTGCGCCGGGGGGGGCTCGCGGTGTTCGGACCGGGCAAGGCGGCCGCCCGCCTGGAAGGCAGCAAGGTGTTCTCCAAGAATTTCATGAAAGCCCACGGCCTGCCCACGGCGGATTTTCGCGCTTTTGACCGGGCCGAGACCGCGGAGGCCTTTGTGAAGGGCGAAGGGCGGAACACGGGATTCCGCGTGGTCAAAGCCGACGGCCTCGCGGCCGGCAAGGGCGTCGTCGTCGCCAAAAACGAGGAGGAGACGCTGGCGGCCGTGCGGGACATGCTGGTCGGCAAGCGTTTCGGGGCCGCGTCCCAAACCATTTTGATCGAAGACACCCTGGTGGGCGAGGAATTGAGCGTCATGGCGCTCACCGACGGAAAAACGCTCGTGCCCCTTCTGGCGACCCAGGACCACAAGCGCGTTTTCGACCACGACAAAGGCCCCAACACCGGCGGCATGGGGGCCTACGGCCCGGTGCCCCAGGTCTCCGCCGAGACCTGGCGCCGCATCGAAACCGAGGTGTTCCAGCGGTTCCTGGCCGGATTGGCCGCCGAAAAGCTGGACTATCGCGGCGTCATTTATTTCGGCCTCATGCTGACCGCCGGCGGCCCCCAAGTGTTGGAGTTCAACGTCCGCTTCGGCGACCCGGAAACCCAGGTGATCCTGCCCATGGGCAAAGGCGATTGGCTGCCGCTCTTTTTGAACACCGCCCAGGGAACCCTGGCGGGCCAATCCTTCGTGCCGCGCGGCGGCGCCGCCATCACGGTGGTGATGGCGTCCGGGGGCTACCCCGGGGATTTCGCCAAGGGAAAAGTCATCACCGGTTTGGAGTCCCTGGAGGGCGACAAGGACGTGGCGGTTTTTCACGCGGGCACGACCCACGACGCCCAGGGCCGGTTTGTGACGAGCGGGGGACGCGTGCTGGCCGTGACGGCCCGGGGGGCCGATTTGGCCGGGGCCCGGGAGAAGGCCTACGCCGCCGTTCAAAAAATCGCCTTCGAAGGCGCGCATTTTCGGCGCGACATCGGCGCGCGGGCCCTCCCCGCCGTCGCCGGGGCCGACCGTCCGAACGCCTCGAAAAAATGAAATAATAAGCCTTGGCATGACCGCCAAGCGTCTCTTCAACGAAGCCGAGGTCCGCGCCGCCATCGGGGAAATCGCCCGGGGCATTTATCAGCGCGTTCCCCCGCCGCGCAGCGGCTGGGCCATTGTCGGCATTCAGCGCCGCGGGGTCCCCTTGGCCCAGCGGCTGGCCCGGTCGTTGGAAGAGCTCGGCGCCCCCGCCCTTCCCGTGGGCTCCCTCGACATCACGTTTTACCGCGACGACATGGGCGAAACCGCCCTCCACCCCGTGGTGCACGAAACCGAACTCCCCTTTGACTTGTCCGGCAAGATTCTCTTTTTGGTGGACGACGTTCTCTACACCGGGCGGACCATCCGGTCGGCCCTGAACGAACTGATGGATTTCGGCCGCCCGTCCCGCATTTACTTGGTCGCCCTCGTGGACCGCGGCCACCGGGAACTTCCCATTCAAGCCGACTTCGTCGGAAAAACCGTTCCGACCCAGAAAGAAGAGCGCGTCGACATCCACTTGACCGAAATCGACGGCGACGACGGCGTGTGGCTGTCCCCCCGGGCGGTGAAAACCGCGTGAAAGACCTCCTCGGCCTCGAATCGCTCACCCCCGCCCAAATCGAGCACATCCTCGACGTGGCGCGGCCCATGAAAAGTTTGTTCACCCGGTCCATCAAAAAAGTCCCCGCGCTCCGGGGCAAAACCGTCGCCCTCCTTTTTTTTGAAGCGTCGACCCGCACGCGAAGTTCCTTTGAACTCGCCGCCAAGCGGTTGTCCGCCGACACGTTGAGCTTCGCCTCTTCCACCAGCTCCGTGACCAAGGGCGAATCCCTTCTGGACACGGCCAAAACCTACGAAGCCATGAAGGTGGATTTCATGGTCATCCGCCACGCGGCGTCGGGCGCGCCCGAGCTGGTCGCCCAGGCGGTCAAAGCCCGGGTGATCAACGCCGGGGACGGCTCCCACGAACACCCGACCCAGGGCCTCTTGGACATTTACACGATCTTGGAAAAAAAGAAGCGCATCGACGGCCTGAAAGTCGTCATCGTGGGCGACATCCTCCATTCCCGGGTGGCGCGTTCGAACTTGTGGGGCCTCACGAAACTGGGCGCCCACGTCACGGTGTGCGGTCCCTCGACCCTCATCCCCGCGGGGTTGTCCGAGGTCTTCGGCCCCAAGGTCAGCGTGTCCACGCGGCTGGACGAAGCCCTGGAAGGGGCCGACGTCATCAACGTCCTGCGCCTTCAGCGGGAGCGCCAGCAGGGGGATTATTTTCCGACGGTGCGGGAGTACACGGAACTGTTCGGCCTCAACACCGACCGCCTGCGGAAAGCCAAGCCGGACTGCCTGGTGCTGCACCCCGGCCCCATGAACCGCGGGGTGGAGATTTCCTCGGAAGTGGCCGACGGTCCCCGGTCCATGATTTTGGAGCAGGTCACCAACGGCATCGCCGTGCGCATGGCCGTCCTCTACGTGTTCGCGAACCCCGAAGGGTTGCCCGCGACGCCCCCGGACGGCAAGCAGGCCGCCAAGGCCGTGACCGCCCTCAAGGCCCTCGAATGACCAAACCCAATTCCCCCGAAACCCTGCTGATCCGCGGCGGCCGCTTGATCGACCCCGAAAACCGCCGGGACGGCGAGTTCGACCTCCTGGTCGCGGAGGGGAAAGTGGCCCGGGTCGGCAAAGCCCTGACCGCCCCGGCGGGCGCCCAGGTGATCGACGCCAAAGGGCTCATCGTCGCCCCGGGGCTGGTGGACATCCACGTCCATCTGCGGGAACCGGGGAACGAAGGCGCCGAAACCATCGAATCGGGAACCCGGGCCGCGGCGGCCGGCGGCGTGACGAGCGTCGTGGCCATGCCCAACACCCAGCCGCCCATTGACAGCGTGTCGGGCGTCCGCTTTTTGCTTCGCCGCGCGGCCGAAACGGCCACCGTGCGGGTGTGGCCCACGGGCGCGATCACCGTCGGTCGTTCGGGCGAAAAATTGGCCGAGATCGGCGCCATGGCCGAGGCCGGGGCCGTCGCCGTCACCGACGACGGCAACGCCGTGCCGGACACGCAGCTTTTGCGTCGGGCCCTGGACTACGCCAAAATGTTCGATTTGACGGTCATCGAACACGCCGAGGACAAGTCCCTCATGGGGGAGGGCGTGATGAACGAAGGCCCCCTGGCCACGCGCCTCGGGCACAAGGGCATTCCCCGCCAGTCGGAGTCCATCGCCATCGCCCGGGACATCGCCCTGGCGGAGCTCACCGGCGCCCACCTGCACGTCACCCACATTTCCACCCGGGAGTCGGTGGAGTTGATCCGCGCGGCCAAACGCCGCGGCGTCCGCGTGACTTCCGACGCCACCCCGCACCATTTCACGTTGACCGAAGACGCCATCCTCCGCTACGGGACCAACGCCAAAATGAACCCGCCCCTTCGCACGGAAGCCGACCGGAAGGCGATCATCAACGGCCTGGCCGACGGGACCATCGACGCCATCGCGTCGGACCACGCGCCCCACACCCGCGCCTCCAAGGAGCAGGAATTTTCCGCCGCGCCCTTCGGCATCATCGGGTTGGAAACGATCCTTCCTCTGACGGTCACGCAACTGATCGAGCCCGGCCACTTGAGCTGGCCCGACGCCATCCGACGACTGTGCAGCGGTCCGGCCAAGGTGTTGAGCCTCCCCGTGGGCGAATTGAGCGAGGGGCAACCGGCCGACGTCGTGGTCATCGATCCCGCCGAGGAGCGCACGGTGTCCGGCTTCAGTTCGAAAAGTCAAAATTCGCCTTTCCTCGGCTGGACCCTCCGGGGATTCCCGCAGTTGGTCCTGGTGGAGGGCCGCGTGGTTCTCCGCCGCGAAGCCCTCCGGGCCGCGCCGGCCCGGTAGCCTCTTTTCCCTTGGCGACGAGCGCCGGTCCCGTTCGGTCCTGGGCGGGGGGGGTCTTCGTCGGGGTCGTCTTGGTGCTCCTCTATTTCGTCTACCGCGCTTTTCCCGACGCGCTCCGCAATTACGACGGCCTCATGTTTTCCAGCGTCATATCCGAGGAAAGCGGGATGTGGCGGTCGGAAATGTGGGCTTACGGTGCGCACTATCTTTTTAATCCCGTGGCCTGGGTCTTCCACAAAGGGCTTTTATCGTTGGGCGTTCAGCAACGTGGTTTTGTGACCGTCTTGCAACTGAATGCAATGCTCGCGTCGCTGACGGTGGCCGTCGTTTGGGTTTGCTTGAAGGATGTTACCAACAATGTTTTTGCGTCGGCGCTCATGGCCCTCGTGGTCGGTCACAGCTTTCACTTTTGGTCCCGGGCGGTGGAATGCTCGGTCTACGCGTTGCATCTTTTTTCCGCCGCCATGGTTTTTTGGTCCTTGTGGCGAGAACGAAAGTGCCCCACGCGGGGGTCGCTGTTCGTGTTGGGTTTGTCTTTGGCCGTGGCCGTCTTAACGCATATCTCGACGGTTTTTTGGGCTCCGGGGGTGGCGTTGGCCGTGGGTTTTCCCAATCGATGGAAGCGCGCGTTGGTCGTGACGGGGGGGGGCGCGTTGGCGGTGTTCCTTCTTTTTTCCATCACTTACGGCATACACGACCTCCAAAGTTTTATAGAGGTGTATCGACAGGCGGGTCGTGTGGGCCCGTTGGCGTTCGGTACGTCGGCGGGGCAACCGATGTGGGCCCCGCGGCAGAAAATAGAATTTTTGGCCCGCGGGCTTTTGGGGGCGCTGTGGGCGCTGCCCCGTCCGTGGACCGGTTTGCAGGCGGTGGCGGCGTTCGGGGCTTTGGGCGGGGCGGCCGGCTTGCTCGCCTTGATATTCCGTCGAACGAATTGCTTCGCGACGGTCCGAGAAAACAAGGGTCTGCTGCTCGGAAGCGGTCTGAGCTTCCTTGGGGTGTTCTTCCTTCAATGGGTTCTTTGGGCCGATGAGGAAACGAAATTCTCCGTTCTCGTCCTTCCGGTCGCGCTGGCGGTGGGAATCCTGGCCCGTCCTCTCTTGGCGGACAAGCCATTTTCTCGATCGGCGCGATCGGCGTTGTTGGTCCTCTGGATTGGAACGTTCGTCTTGAATTTGACAGCGGCCATCGTGCCCGGCAGCCGGTTGGAGAACAACCCCGCCTTGGTCCGAGCGCTTTTCGTCCGGGCCCACACCCCACCGAACGCCGTGGTCCTCATCAACGGCGGCTTCCTCCGGCTTTATCTCCCGGGGAACGCGGGGCGCGAGGCGGTGGATTTGGCTTACCCCTTGATTCTGACTTCAAAGTCCGAGGCGATGGCTTTTGTGGAGGGCCGGCTTCGCTCGGCGGTCGCGGCCGGCCGTCCCGTTTTTGCCGTCTCCGAGGTGGTGGACCGATCCCGTTGGCCTCCGCCCGGCGGCGGGCGCGGGCTGGACACCGGGGACCACGACCGGCTACTCGCGCCTTTTGAAGTCGCGGAAGCCGCGCGTCTGAGCGATTGGTCGCTCTACGCCCTTCGCCCCCGCCCCGCGCCGGGCCGGACCGGCCGCCCGTGATTTATTCCCGGTTCTTGAAGCCCGTTCTCTTTCGGCTGCCGCCGGAGGCGGCCCACAGGCTCGGGATGGCCGCCCTCCGGGCGGCCGCCCCCCTCGCGCGTCTGGGGCGTTTTTGCCGCGTGGACGATCCGCGCCTCGCCGTCTCGATCGGGACCGGGGCGGACGCGCTTGTTTTTCCCAATCCCGTCGGCTTGGCGGCCGGGTTCGACAAGGACGGGGTGGCCCTCGCCGGATTGGCGGCCCTGGGGTTCGGATTTCTGGAGGCCGGCACGGTCACGCCGCGCCCCCAGCCGGGAAACGAACGTCCGCGGCTGTGGCGCTTTCCGGCCCAACGGGCGCTGATCAATCGGATGGGGTTCAACAACGAGGGGGTCGACGCCCTGTCGGCGCGATGGCGCCGGACGCCCCCCTTGGGAATTCCCGTCGGGGCCAACATCGGCAAAAATAAGGACACCCCCAACGACCGCGCTGTGGAGGATTATTTGGCCGGGGTCGTACGGTTGTTTGACCGGGCCGATTTTTTCGTCGTCAACGTGAGTTCGCCCAACACCCCCGGCCTTCGGAATCTCCTGGCCCTGGATCAATTGGGTCCGTTGCTCGGCGCCCTGCGGGCCCGGGTGGATCAATTGATGGTCGAGCGGAGAAAACCCAAACGCCCCCTCTTGTTTGTCAAAATATCCCCGGACGACCAACCGGGGGAATCCCTGGTGGACACGGTGGTCGCCGCGGGGTTCGACGGCATCGTCGCCACCAACACCACCCGCGACCGGGGGGGCCTACCGTCGGACGCTCCGGCCGAGGGGGGCTTAAGCGGGGAGCCCCTGCGTGCCCGCTCCACCGAAATCGTTCGGCGGCTTTTCCGGGCGGCCCGGGGGCGGTTGGCCATCATCGGGGCGGGCGGGGTGTTTGACGCCGCCGACGCGCTGGAGAAAATTCAAGCCGGGGCGTCCCTCGTTGAAATCTACACCGGTTTTGTTTACGGCGGCCCGGGGATTGTCCGGGGCATCAACCAAGGATTGATCGACACCTTGAAGGATCAAAAAATGGATTCCATACAAAACGCCGTGGGGAGCCGGGCGTGAAGCGGGGGGGCCTGATCGCCGCCCTGGACGTCGACGCCCCGGCCGAGGCCCGGGCGTTCGTGGATCGGATGGGCCCGGCGGTGGATTTTTACAAGGTGGCGCCCACGATGACCCTCAAAGACCCCGGTTTATTGGCGTGGTTGGCGGCCCGGGGCAAAAAAACATTTCTCGACTGCAAATGGTACGATATCCCCTCCCAGGTTCAGCGCTCCGTTCAGACGGCGGGGGAGCTGGGCGTGACCGCCGTGACCATCCACACGAGCGCGGGCACGGCGGTCATGAAAGCGGCCCTGACGCCCGCCCGTCGGCCCTGGGTGTGGGGCGTCACGGTCTTGACCAGCCTGGGGGCCCGGGACATTCAGGAAGTCGGCGTCGAGGTCCCGCCCGCCGACCAGGTGCTTCGGTTGGCGCGTCTGGCCCAGGCGGCCGGCGTGGACGGGTTGGTCTGTTCGCCCCAGGAAGTCTCGCTTTTGCGAAAAAACGGAATCACCGTGACCCTGGTCACGCCGGGCATTCGGTTCGGCGGGACCGTCGGGGGGGACCAGCAGCGGACCGCCACCCCCGGCGAAGCCTGGTCGGCCGGGGCGGATTACATCGTGGTCGGCCGGAGCCTGTTGGAAGCGGCGGACCCGGCGGCCACCGCCAAAAAAATATTGGACGAGCGACCTTCTTCATGAACCGACCGGAATTGGCCAAAACCATTTACAACGCCTGCAACATCAAGGGCACTTTCCGCCTTCGAAGCGGGCAAATCAGTTCGGAGTATTTCGACAAGTACCTGCTCGAATCCCGCCCGGAAATTCTGAAGGCCGTGGCCGAGGAAATGTCCGCCCTGGTCCCGGCCGAAACGCGGATTTTGGCGGGGTTGGAAATGGGGGGAATCCCGGTGGCGACGGCGATCTCCTTTCGCACCGGGTTGCCGGTCATTTTCGTCCGGAAAAAGGCCAAGGACTACGGCACCTGCAAATTGGCCGAAGGCATCGATTTTAAAGGCCAGCGCGTCACGGTGGTGGAGGACGTGGTCACCACCGGCGGCGCCATTATCGACGGGGTGAAGGCCCTTCGGGACCAAGGCGCGATCGTTCGCGACGTTCTGTGCGTGATCGACCGGGAGTCCGGCGGGGCCGCGAAACTGGCCGAGATCGGCCTGGCCCTGCGACCCCTTTACCGGGCTTCGGAATTAAGGACCGCGGCCGGCGTGCCGGCCGCGAGTTAGGATCCCCACTTAGAAAGAGAGCGTTTCCATGGCAAAAACTTCCTGGACCTATAAGAAAGCGGGCGTGGACATCGACGCGGGCGACGCGCTGGTGGACCGCATCCGCAAAAAACTTCCGGCCATCGGCGATTTCGCCGGCCTGTTCCCCCTGCCCAAGGGGCTGAAGAAACCCTACCTCGTGGGTTGCACCGACGGCGTGGGAACCAAGCTCAAGATCGCCCAGGACCTGGACGTGCACGACACCATCGGCATCGACCTGGTGGCCATGAACGTCAACGACCTGATTTGTTGCGGCGCCCGGCCGTTGTTTTTCCTGGACTATTTTGCCGCCGGGAAGCTGGAAGTCGACGTCGCCGAAAAAGTGATCGGCGGCATGATTGACGGCTGCCGCCAGGCCGGCTGCGCCTTGATCGGCGGGGAAACCGCCGAAATGCCCGGCATGTACCCGCCCGGCGAATACGACTTGGCGGGGTTCGCCGTGGGCGTCGTGGACGACCGCGATCGCGTGCGCAACGAGAAGATCCGGCCCGGGGACGTCCTCTTGGGCCTCCCCTCCTCCGGCGTCCACTCCAACGGGTACTCCCTGGTGCGGGTTCTGTTCCGGGGAGCGGACCTGAAAAAATGGGGGAAAGCCCTCCTGGCCCCCACCACGATCTACGTGAAACCGGTCCTGGCGGCCCTTCGGAAGTACCCGGGCGCCATCAAAGGCCTCGCCCACATCACCGGCGGCGGGCTCTTGGAAAACGTGCCGCGCTTTTTGCCCAAGAATGCCGACGCGGTGTTCCACGTGGCCACCTGGCCCCTGCCCCCGGTGTTCGCGGAAATTCGCCGCCGGGGCAACGTGGCCGACGAAGAAATGTTCCGCACCTTCAACATGGGCTTGGGCATGGTCTTGGCCGTGGCGCCGGAAAAAGCCGACGCTGTACGCAAAGCCCTGGCGCCCTGTTTTGAAGTGGGCCGCGTGGAAGCGGGCCGTCGCCGGGTCCGTCTGGCTTGACCGATCCGGGCGCGATCGGCCTCGGCGTCCTCGTCTCCGGCGGGGGGTCCAATTTCGAAGCCTTGGCCGTGGCGGCCCGGGAGGGGCGCATCCCCGGGGGGGAATTTCGCCTGCTGATTTCGAACAAACCGGCCGTGGGCGCCCTCGACCGGGCCCGGCGGTTGGGCATCGAGGCGCTGGTCCTGGAGCCCCGGGAATTCCCCGACCGCGCGGCGTTTTACGAACGGGTGGCCGCGGAGTTCGAGCGGCGCGGGGTTCAACTGGTGTGCCTGGCCGGTTTCCTGCTCAAGGTCGAACCCAATTTCATCGCTAAATTTCGCGGCCGGATTTTGAACATCCACCCGGCCCTGTTGCCCCACTACGGCGGCGCGGGCATGTACGGCCATCACGTGCACGAAGCGGTGATCAAAGCCGGCGAACGGGAATCGGGTTGCACGGTGCACATCGTGGACGAGGAATTCGACCACGGGCCCATCCGGATGCAGTCCCGGGTGTCCGTTTTGCCCGTGGACACGCCGGACTCCCTGGCGGCCCGGGTGCTGGCCCAGGAACACAAGCTCTACCCGGAGGCGGTGCGCCGCGAGGTGGAGTATTTGCGAAAGGGACTCTCATGATACCCCGCTACACGCGCCCCGACATGGCGGCCCTCTGGACCGAGGAGTTCCGCTGGAACACCAT
Source organism: Elusimicrobiota bacterium (assembly GCA_016722575.1). NCBI lineage: Bacteria > Pseudomonadati > Elusimicrobiota > Elusimicrobiota bacterium. The sequence goes on from JADKIY010000001.1 coordinate 654,272, forward strand.
CCTTCAAATTGAAATCGCCGCGGCGGAAGCCTACGCGAAAACCCCCGACGACCGGAAAGCCCTTCGGGCGCTCCGCGCCAAGGCCCGGGTCCATGTTCCCCGAATCCTCGAAATCGAGCGAACCACCAAGCACGACGTCATCGCCTTTTTGACCCAGATCGAGGAAGCGGCCGGTCCGGCCGCCAAGGTTCTGCACCGGGGTCTGACGTCCTCCGACGTGCTGGACACGGCCCTGGCCCTGCAGATGGTCCGCGCGGCGGATCTTTTGACCGGCGGGTTGAACCGCCTGCGAAAAGCCGTTAAGAAACTCGCCCTCGCCCACGCCCGCACCCCGATCATGGGCCGAAGCCACGGGATCCACGGGGAGCCGATCACCTTTGGCTTCAAAGTCGCCGGGTGGTACACGGAACTGTCCCGAGGCGCCGAACGCCTGGCCCGGGCCCGGGCCGAGATCGCCTTCGGGAAAATTTCCGGCGCCATGGGCAACTTCGCCCACCTGGATCCCTCTGTGGAAGCGGCGGTGTGTCGGAAACTGGGGCTTCGCCCCGAACCCGCCTCCACCCAAGTCATCCCCCGGGACCGCCACGCCCTGTTCGTTCAAACCCTCGCCTTGATCGGCGCGGGGATCGAACGGATCGCCACCGAGATCCGACACCTGCAGCGAACCGAAGTGTTGGAAGTGGAAGAGCCGTTTTCCAAGGGCCAAAAAGGCTCCAGCGCCATGCCCCACAAGCGGAACCCCGTGGCTTCCGAAAACGTCTGTGGCCTGGCGCGACTTTTGCGCTCCTACAGCCTGGCGGCGTTGGAAGACGTCGCCCTGTGGCACGAACGCGACATCTCCCATTCGTCGGTGGAACGGGTGATCCTGCCCGACGCGACGATCCTCCTGGATTACATGTTTCACCGGATGGCCGCGGTGATCGAAGGCCTCCAGGTCTACCCGGACCGTATGAAGGCCAATCTGGCCAAAACCGCCGACATCACCTGTTCCCAGCGACTAGTCGTCGCCCTGACGAAAAAGGGCCTCAAAAAACAGGAAGCCTACGAAATCGTTCAAGGCCACGCTCTGGAGGCTTGGACCCGGGGGACGCCCTTTCGGCCCGCGGTGTCCGCCGACCCGCGGGTGGGCGGCCGCCTCTCCCCGGCCGAAATCGCGGGGGCCTTTGATCTCGCGCCCTTCTACCGAAACATCGGCGCGGTCCTGCGCCGCTCCCTCCAAGGGTGATCCGTTGACCCCGCCCCGCCGGACGCTTCGATGACCCGGGAGGTTTTCGTTTTCCGCCAAATCGACGTCGGGGAGTCCGTGCGATTCGCCTTCTCCGTCGTCTTCGCCCACGCGCATTTTTGGTTTGTGATCGGTGCCGCTCTGGCGCTGGCCGGCCCGGCGGTGTCGGGCTGGATTTGGGGCCCGCACCCGCCGTTTTTGGGGCGGACCATTCTCTTTTTGGCCGGCGGTCTTTGGCCCCTCGCGGTGTCCACCCGGATCGCCCTCTTGCGGCTTCAGGGAAAGGCCGTGGGCGTGGACGTTTTGACCGATTGGAGCGCGGTCTACCGCCTGGTGTTGCCCGTCGCCCTGGTCGTCGTGGTGGCCGGGGTCGGCGGTCTGGCCTTCGAGGGATGTCTCTCCCTGGTTTTCCGCAAGGGGATCCCGCCCGTGCTCGGCGGCTTGTTCGCGCCGATAACTCTCATGGGCATCATGCGTTATTACCCCCTGATTTGCCTGGGCGGCATCACCGTGGCCATGCCCCTGTCCTTCGCCCCCTGGGTGGCGATCGACAAGAACCTCGGCGTGTCGGCCGCCATGGAGTGGGCGAGCCGCCTGTCCAAGGACGTCAAAATGGAAATGATGTTCCTTCAGGGGATGATTTTCTTCACCGTGTCGACGACCTTTGTCTTCGGCGCTTTTGCCGGTGGGAAATCCTTTCCGGGAAACGTGATCTCCTATTTCGTTTACACCGGCGGGTTCGCCTTTGCCGCCGCTTTTTGGACGGAAGCCTACCGGGAAGTCCTGGCCTACGAGGAACCGGACGCGGTCAAAACCGGCGCCCCGCGGCAAGTTTTTCGCGTGGGGTAAACCGACTTGACCCGGCGGTCCTTTCGGCCCATACTTAAAGGGAAGTCGTGCCGGTGGGGAGGGCGTCCATGAACGTTGAAGTCTACATCGCCGTTTGCCTGACGTTGATCGTGATCGCCGTGGCCGGCGTCTCGGTCTTTTTGATTTTGGCTCTGTGGCAGCTCCGACGGGCGGCCCGGGCCCTGGAAGCCCTCTCGACGCGGCTGGGCGCCCAGGTGGGCCGGCTGGAGGGATTGGCCGGCGCCCTGGGCAACGTGGCCCTGGCGGCCACGGGCGGTTTGGGTCGGGGCGCCGCGGTGGGCGCCAGCGTGGTGTGGAGCGTCATCGATTTTTTCCGGCAACGCCGCCGCGCCCGCGCGGCGAACGGCGCCGAAGAACCAGCGAAGGAGTCCGTGCGATGAGCGAACAAAACAACACCGGGGGTTCCCTTTGGGCTTTTTTGGTCGGCGCGGGCTTGGGCGTGGCCGCCGGCCTTTTGCTGGCCCCGCGGTCCGGCCGTGAAAGCCGCAAACGCCTCGGCCGCTGGATCGAGGACATGGAAGACGAGGGCAAGGATTTGCTGAAGGAAGGCCGGGACCTCTGGGAACGCGGCAAGAACGTCGCCCAGGAAAAGACCGATAAGATCAAACGCACCCTGGAATCGGTGTCCGCCGAATTCGAGGACGACCGGTCCTGAGCGCCGTGGACGACGTCGTGGCCTCCGCCGTGCCGCCCCGTCCGGCCGCCTGGCCCTTTCGGTGGGTGGGACGGGTGGGCCGGACGATCGCGCCGTTATTCGGCGACGCCGATTTCCGCACCACCCTTCGATTTTTCCGCGGCATCTTCCTTTTTAAGAACCTCGCTCGCAACGACCTCGCCCGCCTCGTGCGTAAAATGATGCAGAAAACCTACGCCCCCGGAGACGTCGTGTTTATGGAAGGGGACCTGGGCCGCGCCTTCTTCGTCGTGGCCGAGGGCAAAGTCGAAGTCACCCGGCGAAACCCCACCACCGGCCAGGAAGAAACCGTCGCCCAGTTTGGCCCGGGGGATTTCTTCGGCGAGATGGTGTTGTTGGACGAACTGCCCCGCTCCGCGACGTGCCGGGTGCTCGATCACACGCGTCTTTACGTCATGTACAAAGACCACTTCGACATCTTGTTGCGAGATTCCCCCCGGGCCGCCGCTCCGATTCTGCACGCTTTGGCGCGTCTCCTGAGCGCCCGCCTTCGCCGGGAACGCCGGGCCTTCGACACCCCCAACGGCGAAGGTCCCGCCTAGTCGCTCCCGTGGCCGATCCCCTTCCGACCCGAACCCGTCTTTCCCTTTCCTGGGGCATGGTGGTGTTGGTCCTTGGGATCCTGGTATGGTTCCTCCATTCCGTCCGTTTCATCCTCCCGCCTTTCGTGATGGCGGCCATATTGGCTTATCTGCTCAACCCGGTCGTGTCCTTTTTTGAAATTCGGGGGCTCCGCCGGGACACGGTGGTTTTGATCCTGTTCGCCCTGCTGGTGGCCGCCGCCGTCGGGTTGGCCTACGGGGGCCTGGTGGCCATTTGGCAGGACTTGCCGGACCTCCGGTCCCAATGGCCCGCCTACATGCGCCAGGCCGATTCGGCCGTCGTGAAATTGCAAAACGATCTTTCCGAATACGTGTGGGTATTGAAGGAACGCCGACTTTTGGAAAAAGGCGTCAACGCCGCCATGGCCTGGGTGGAGCAGAGCCTTTGGCATTCCCCGACGATCTTCGCCTCGGCCTTGACCCTTTCGGTCAACGTGCTTCTCACTCCTTTCATCGCTTTTTTCTTTTTGCGCGGCGGGGCCAAGCTGGCCCAGGGGGTGTTGGACATCTGCCCCGGTCGCTGGGTCGAACGGTTTCTGAGCTTGTTCAATAAATTCGACGAAGTCCTGGGCAACTACACCCGGGGCGTCATTTTCGAGGCGTTTCTGGTGGGTCTGTTTTCGGTCGCGGGACTCTACGCCATCGGCTTGGACTACGCCGCCTTGATCGGCATCGCGACGGGGATCGGCAACATGATCCCGTATTTGGGGCCTCTCCTCGGCGGGACCGTGGGCCTGGTGGTGGCCCTTTTTCAGTTCGGTACCTTGCCGGCCCTGGCCAAGGTGCTGATCATTTTTACCGTGGTCCATTACATCGACAGCTACGTCCTCCAGCCGCTCATCATGAAACGGAGCGTCAACCTGACGCCCGTGACCGTGGTTTTCGCGCTCCTGTGCGGCGGGCACCTGGCCGGGCTCTGGGGGTTGGTCTTCGCCGTTCCCGTGGCGTCCCTGATCAAGGAGGCGAGCCGGATCTTTTTCGATTGGTACAGAGCCGAACGCGGCTACCTGGCCCCCGCCAAAGACATCGCCCTCGCCGCCGCCCGCCCCTGGGTGGTCTGACCGTCGGAAACCCGACGGCTCCCCTCCCGCAGTCGGCCAAAATCATCTAAAATCAACCCGGTTCGTTCCAAACCATCAATTTACGGTGGGTATAGCTCTGGCGGGGTTTCGGGTCCCATGGACCCGCCGCCGGTCCTTTCGCTCCGCGAAAGGGCAGCGTCCGTGGATATGGACGCGAAACGAAACAATTTACGGTGGGTATAGCTCTGGCGGGGTTTCGGGTCCCATGGACCCGCCGCCGGTCCTTTCGCTCCGCGAAAGGGCAGCGTCCGTGGATATGGACGCGAAACGAAACAATTTACGGTGGGTATAGCTTGGCGGGGTTTCGGGTCCCATGGACGCCGGTCCTTTGCCCGCGAAAGGGCAGCGTCCGTGGATATGGACGCGAAACGAAACAATTTACGGTGGGTATAGCTCTGGCGGGGTTTCGGGTCCCATGGACCCGCCGCCGGTCCTTTCGCTCCGCGAAAGGGCAGCGTCCGTGGATATGGACGCGAAACGAAACAATTTACGGTGGGTATAGCTCAGCGGTTAGAGCGTCCGGCTGTGGCCCGGAAGGTCGCGGGTTCAAATCCCGTTACTCACCCCAGTTTGACCCTGTTTGTTTCAGGGCGCGACGTTTGTCGGCCCGGACACCCACGCAGGGCTTTGGGTGCGGGCAGCGGTCCCAGGGGGACCGAAACCCTGCCCGAGGTCGCGGGTTCAAATCCCGTTACTCACCCCAGTTTGACCCTGTTTGTTTCAGGGCGCGACGTTTGTCGGCCCGGACACCCACGCAGGGCTTTGGGTGCGGGCAGCGGTCCCAGGGGGACCGAAACCCTGCCCGAGGTCGCGGGTTCAAATCCCGTTACTCACCCCAGTTTGACCCTGTTTGTTTCAGGGCGCGACGTTTGTCGGCCCGGACACCCACGCAGGGCTTTGGGTGCGGGCAGCGGTCCCAGGGGGACCGAAACCCTGCCCGAGGTCGCGGATTCAAATCCTGACCGCGCCAGCGGCCTTTCCCCCAAGGCATTCATGGTTAGCGCCGTCAGAAATGCCGCGTGGGGGCGGCCGTTATTCACCCCATTTCTCTCGTTTCCGGCTCTGGCCGGTGAAGCTCGTGTCGCCCGGAGACCTCCCCATCGACGTTCTTCGCATCGAATCCCTTCATAAAAGCTACGGCGAGAAGAAGGCCGTGGACGGGGTTTCCTTTTCCGTGGCGGAGGGGGAAATCCTGGGCCTTTTGGGCCCCAACGGCGCCGGGAAGACCACCTTGATCAACATGGCCCTGGGCGTCCTGGAGCCGGACGCGGGCGTCGTACGGGTGGAGGGCGAGGATTTGGCCCGGCACCGAAGCTGGGCTCTTTCCCGCATGAACTTCGCCGCCGTTTACGCGCCGCTCCCCGGTAATTTGACCGTGCTTCAAAATCTTCGGGTGTTCGCCATGCTTTACGGGATTCCCCGGCCCCGGGAACGCATCGACGCTTTGTTGGATCGATTTGATTTGAAAAAATTCCGGGACGCTAAGTGCGGGGCGCTTTCCTCCGGGGAACAGACCCGCGTGTCCCTGGCCAAGGCTCTGCTGAACAGCCCCCGGCTCCTTCTGTTGGACGAGCCCACGGCGTCCCTGGACCCGGCCACGGCCCGGGACCTTCGAACGGTGATCAAATCCATCGTCCGGGAGGACCGGGCGGGCATTCTTTGGACTTCCCACAATATGCGCGAAGTCGTCGAAGTCTGCGACCGGGTTCTCTTTCTCTCCGGGGGGCGCGTGCTGTTGGAGGGCGATCCCAAAACCCTGCCCGCCCAGCACGGCAAAGAAAACCTCGAGGAACTTTTCATCGCCGTGGCCCAGACGCCGTTGGCCCTCGAAGAGGGGAACGCTTAAATGCGCTTCCACCGCGTGGCCGCCGTGGGCCTCCGCTATGTTTATCTCATTCGCGGCAGCGTGTCCCGGGTCTTCCCCCTGTTCTCCTGGGTGGCCATCGACATGGTCCTCTGGGGGTTTTTGACCCGGTATCTGAACACGCTTTCGACGGTGAATTTCGTCCCGATGCTTCTGGGCGCCGTGCTTCTTTGGGATTTTTTCATCCGAGTCATGCAGGGCGTCACCCTGGTCTTTTTTGAGGACGTCTGGACCCGGAACTTCCTCAACGTCTTTTCCACTCCCATCACCGTGGGGGAATACGTGGCCGGGTTGGTGCTCTCCAGCGTGGTGTCCAGCGCCATCGGCCTGGCCGTCATGCTGGCCCTGGCCGTGCCGGTCTTCGGTTTTTCCTTCGCGGCCTACGGCGCCCTGGCCTTGCCCTACGTGATGGTCCTTTTTCTCTTCGGCATCGCCGTCGGCGTTCTCTGTTGCGCCCTGGTGTTGCGCCTGGGGCCCGCGGCGGAATGGTTCATCTGGCCCATCCCGGCCTTCATTTCGCCGTTCGTCGGCGTCTTCTACCCCGTGTCCACCCTCCCGGGGTGGATGCGATGGGTCGGGCGCCTCCTGCCGCCCTCCTACGTCTTTGAAAACCTTCGGTCGCTGGTTCTGGGGCGCGGGCCCGGACCCGGGGGCTTGGCCCTGGCCGGGGGACTCGCCGTTGCCCATCTCGTTTTGGCCGCCTGGGTGTTTAAGAAGGTGTTTCGCGGCGCCGTGCGCAGCGGCTTGATCGCGCGTTACAGCGCCGAAAGCGTCACGTAGACCCCCTTCGCCCGTTCCATTTTTCACCCACCGGGATTTTCCGGTTTCCCTGCCTGTAACCTTTTTTCCCCTGCGCGTTTCTTACCAGCGCGCCTCCCCAGCCCGATGCCCGGGACGGGACCGTCGGCTCGATCGATAGGGGGAAGAGTGGCCACTGTTGAAGACGCTCCGAAAATTCGGCCCGGTCTCGGGGCCCTCCCCCACGCCCGGGGGGTTTCCTTTCGCCTGTGGGCGCCCCACGCCACGAAGGTTTTTATAATCGGAAGCTTCAACCGTTGGAACGAGACCGTTTCGCCGCTCGCGCTGGAAAAAGACGGTTTCTGGTCAACGGATCTGCCCGACGCCGAGGTCGGCGATGAATACCGCTATTTGATTCATTCGCCCGCCGAATGGAATTTGCCACCCCTCTCCCGCATCGACCCCCACGCCCGAAAAGTGACCAGTTCCGCCGGCAACGCCGTGGTCTACGACCCCGCCGCCTTCGATTGGGGCGACGACGCTTTCAAAATGGCTCCGGGAAACGAGCTGATCATCTACGAAATGCACATCGGCACCTTCCACGTCAAAGAAAAGGGCCGCCCGGGGACGTTCGCGAGCGCCATGGAGAAATTGCCCTACTTGAAGGGGTTGGGGATCAACGCCGTGGAAATCATGCCGATCGCGGAATTCGAGGGCGACTTTTCCTGGGGCTACAACCCCGCGCACCCCTTCGCCGTGGAGAGCGTGTACGGCGGGCCGGACGGTTTCAAACAATTTGTCAAAGCGGCCCATGTCCACGGCATCGCCGTTCTGGTGGACGTCGTGTACAACCACCTGGGACCGACGGACTTGGCCCTCTGGCGGTTCGACGGGTGGAGCGAGAACGGCAAGGGCGGCGTCTACTTTTACAACGACCACCGGTCGCAAACCCCCTGGGGCGACACGCGCCCGGATTACGGCCGGGGCGAAGTGCGACAATACCTCCGCGACAACGCGCTGATGTGGTTCGAGGAATGCCGCGTGGACGGCCTCCGGTGGGACATGATCCTCTACATCAAGTCCATCGACGGGAGCGAGGACGATCCCGCCAAGGAAATCCCCGAAGGGTGGAGTCTGATGCAATGGATCAACGTGGAAATTCAGCGGCGCTTCCCCGGAAAAATCAGCATCGGCGAAAGCATGCGGAACAACCCCTGGGTCACCAAAGACGTGGGGGCGGGCGGGGCCGGTTTCAACGCCCAATGGGACGCGGCCTTCGTCCATCCCGTGCGGGAGGCGGTGATCGCCCGGGACGACGCTTCCCGAGACGCGGGCGCCGTGGCCCGGGCGATCGAGCATCGCTACGACGAGGACGCCTTCCGCCGGATCATTTTCACCGAATCCCACGACGAGATCGCCAACGGCCGGGCCCGCGTCCCGGAAGAGATTTGGCCCGGGAAAGTGGACAGCTGGTTCTCCAAGAAACGATCCACCCTGGGCGCCGCCCTCGTTTTGACGTCCCCGGGCATCCCCATGCTCTTTCAGGGGCAGGAACTATTGGAGGATCGATGGTTCCAGGACAAGGACCCCATCCTTTGGTCCCGGGCCGAGGACGAACACGGGATTTTGGGCATGTATCGGGACATGATCGGCTTGCGGCGAAATTCGAAGGGAACCGCCCGGGGCTTGTGCGGCCAAAATCTTCACCTCTTTCATTTCGACGGGGCGGCGAAAGTGATCGCCTTTCACCGGTGGGACAAGGCCGGCCCCAAGGACAGCGTCGTGGTGGCGGTGAACCTGACGAATCAATTTCAAGACCATTACCGCGTGGGGTTCCCCCGGGCGGGGCGGTGGGCGACGCGGTTCAACAGCGACTCCTACGCCTACGACCCCCATTTTGCCAACCATTTGACCCCGGACGTGGAGGCCGGCGACGGCGCCCTCGACGGACTGCCTTTTTCGGGTCTCGTCAACGTGGGGCCCTACACGGTGGTCGTTTTTTCCCAGGACAAGTAGTCCGGGCGTTGGTTCGGCGGACCGAAATAAACGCCACAAACAAATCCCTTTTTCATATAAAAGCGCCGATGAACGACGCGCTCTTTGTGCCCCCCGGCGGCCCGCCGGCCGAAGGCCCCTCCCGGGACACGTACGGCCGCATGGGCGAGGAGAATATTTTTCGACTGTGCGCGGATTTTTACCGGGCCCTGGAAAAAACGGAAATCCGACCCCTCTTCCCCTCCGACATGGCGGAGGCGTCCAAAAAACTGGGGGCGTTCTTGGTGGGCCTTCTGGGCGGCCCGCCCCTTTACCACGAACGGTACGGACCGCCCCGCCTGCGGGCCCGCCACCTCCCTTTCGCCATCGACGAAAACGCCCGGCGCGTTTGGTTCTCCACTTTTTGCGGGGTGCTCAAAAACGCGGCCGTCGACTACCAGTTCCCACCGGAACACCTCCCCGGGTTCATCGCCTTCCTGGACGCCTTCGCGGGGTGGATGGTGAACCGCCCGCCGACGTACGATCCGCGCGCGCCCGTCGAAAATCAGCCCCCGTCCTGACGGTTGTCATGGCGGTCGCCAGCCCGCCAGCGCGGTGGTTTTTCCCCGTGTCCAATCATTGCCAATGGGGCATGCTCACCACCGTCGAATATATCAACGATGCACGGCGTTCCCTTAAGCCCCGCCCAAGGATTCGGTCAACGAGGATTTTTTCCACCCGGGATCAAACTCTTACCTGATCGAAGTCATATCTGAAATTAATTCAAAATGACATAATTTCGAGCGGAAGGTTGTGCGAGAATGAAAAAGGAAATTTACCCGCCAGTTACCCAATGGTTTATTTGGCCGACCAAGCGGAGCCTGGCATTTGTGAGTCGCCGGAGGATTCAGTGAAAACCCAATTCTTTGCACCTCGAATTACCATCCACAGCGCCTCCTCTGCCATTCTGGTGCTCGTTGCCGCCCTGTTAACGGGTTGCGCCACCATCGTCAAAGGGCGATCCGTTCAAGACATAACCATTAACACGGTTCCCTCAAAAGCGCTGGTCACCATATTCGATCAGAAAACCAAGGGCCGGGTTTTTCAAGGGGAGACCCCGGTGACGGCAAAACTTAATAAGAGCCGGGGATATTTTGATCCTCGCCAATACCGTGTTCTTGTGCAAAGAGAGGGATATGCCGACAATATTGTGGATCTGTATCCGACCGTTTCGGGCTGGTATGTCGGCGGGAATGTTTTGCTCGGGGGGCTTATTGGCTGGATGGTTGCCGATCCCGCATCGGGCGCTATGTGGAATCTTTCGCCCGAGACAATAGAAATAGATTTGGATCAGGCCACTTTGGCGAATCCGATGACGTCGACGCCTTCGGTGAAACCCGCCGACGCTAGGAATCCAACGAGCTTTCCCACTCTTGAGACGGCCCCGCGTAAGACGATGACCCCGTTTTTTGAAGCGGTTTTCTACAAATCGAACAACGCTTACGGTAACCACGTTAAAGTTTCGGAAATACGGATTTTTCAGAATGGCGGTGATACCGTCGGACAAAACGTATCCTTTGAAACGGGTTCGGGGGTGGAATACAAAGGCGGCATTTACTTCCCCGTTGGCTCCGGCCACACTCAGGTCGGCTGGGCGTGCGGATTCGTCTCGGGGCCGCGCGGTCACTGGGTGGTGGATAAATGGGCGACTCCGTCCGGGAATACAACCCGCGTTGACGGAATCTATCGCGCGAAATATTCGAGGGTCATGGGATTGATCCGGCGTGATATTCCCGCGACGGACAGGGTGCAATTTCATCTTCAAGGCGCCGGCGGCGGGGCCATGGGCGAAATGAAGGGAAGCTTGGTGGTGAGTGAGAGTATTCTTCCCTCCCCCTCGGATACGAAAAACTTTGAGGGGAGTTGGTTCGGTCCCACGTTTGAACTTTCGGGTGGTGTGTCGTTTTTACTTCAACGGTCGGCCATGAAAATTGGTGTGGTTTACAGTTGGTTCCCGGAAAAATCCGAGGACGAGATGCCCTTCCTCAACTGGCATCCCGTCGGTTTAAAGGTTTCCCTGGAATTTTGATTTACGGAAGCGGGAACTGGCCAGCCGGTCGCCAGAGTCCTGGAACAAAGGACTGTGAATGATCCGAGAGGATGTTTGCCCGCCGACGTCCGACCCCCGCGCGCCCGTCAAAAATCAGCCCCCGTCCTGACGGCTGTCATGGCGGGCGCACCCCTTTCCTGATATCGTGAAGGTGAGCTCCGGCCCCGTTACCGCCGGGCCGGAGGAACCCTTATGAAGCCGTCCGCTGGCGTCGTGTGGTCCCTGGCGTTGTTGACCGCGGGTTGTGCCGCCTTCCGTGTGGATTCCCACCGGGAAGCCTCGGCGGATCGGGGGGATTTCAAAAAAACCCTTGTCGCCTACGTCGGCGGCGAGGCCTCCACCCGGGCGGAAGTGGAAGAGGCCCTGGTCCGGGCCTTTCGGGCGCGTCAGGCGGCGCCGGCCCGTTGGTCGGACTCCCTGGCCGCCGCCCTCTCTCCCGCCGCGGCCATGTCCGCGGCCCGCCAATCGGGTTTTGATTCCCTCTTTGTTCTGGAAAAACATTCCATGGTCCATTGGACCGGGAAAGACCCCCTGCCCGAAACTTGGGAGGCCGCTCTGATCCCCCCGGCGTCGGATTCCAAGGTCGCGGATTTGATGTCGGTCGAAAGCCAAAGCCGCGCGGGCGAGGAACGTTTCGTCAACGGCCGGGCTTTTCTTTTTGATTTGACCACCGGCCGCCGGGTGTGGTGGGCCCACGGAACCGGGCGGGCGGAAAAAAGCCTTCGCACGACCGATTTCGTCGAGCAGGCCGCCCGGGCCTGCGTGAAGGAATTGGCCCGGGACGGGCTGTTGCCCCGCCGCCCGGGCTCGGACCGATAATTCGGGCGCGCCCGTCCGGGCGAAGCCGGATCTTCCAGGAGAATCCCTACGAATCGAGTCGTGCGCGGCATCCTGTGGTTCGGGTTTTATCTCTTTTTGATCGTGCTTCCGCTGATCCTCGGCGTTCGGGGCGATCCCGCGGCGGAGGCGCGCCCCGCCACGCTCGAGGCCGCCGTGGCGGCGGGGTACGTGGGGCTGGCCCTCATGGCGTTCGAGTTCGCCTTGATCTCCCGGGTCCGGTCCGTGGCCGGGGCCTTCGGGCAGGACGCCCTTGAGAAATTTCACAAAGAGATCGGCATCGTCGCCCTCCTTTTTGTGCTGGCGCACCCCGCCCTTCTTTTTTTCAACGGTTTTTCCGCCGGATCCCTCCTGAATCCCTTTTCGGGGGAAACCCCCGGCGTTCTCCGGTGGGGCATGGCGTCCTTTTACGCCGCCTTGGCCATCGTCGTCCTGGCCCTGGGCCGCAAACGCCTGCGCATTCCCTACGAATGGTGGCAATGGAGCCACGCCCTGCTGGCCCTGGCCGCCGTGGCGGGGGGGCTGTTCCACATCTTCGGTATTGGCAATTACACCGGGTCGACGGCCATGAAAAGTCTCTGGGCGATCTACGCCGTCGTCCTGGTGGGGCTCACGGTGCGCTACCGGGTGGTCCGGCCGCTGGTGCGTTGGCGGCGGCCCTGGGAGATCGTGGAAAACATTTCGGAGCGGGGCGACGCCCGGACGCTCGTTCTCCGGCCCGTCGGGCACCCGGGTTTTCGTTTTGACCCCGGCCAATTCGCCTGGGTTCTGACCGGGGCCACGCCCTTCGGCTGGGAGCAGCATCCCATTTCCATTTCCTCCTCGGCCGAAGGACCCGAAGGGTCGCCGATTTCCTTTTCCGTCAAAGCCCTGGGCGACTGGTCCGGCGGGCGCGTGCCCGCTCTCGCGACCGGACGCCGTCTGTGGCTGGACGGGCCCTACGGGGTTTTTTCCATCGATCGACAGCAGGGGCCGGGGTATGTGATGATCGGGGGCGGCGTGGGCATCACGCCCCTTTATTCCATGTGCTTGACCATGGCGGACCGGGAGGACGTGCGCCCGGTCACGCTGTTCTACGGCAGCCGTCGGTGGGAGGACGTGACCTTCCGGGAAGGGTGGGACGCGTTGTCCCGGCGAATGAATTTGAAAATCGTCCATGTCTTGGAGGAGGCTCCCGCGGGTTGGACCGGCGAAACGGGGTTCATTACGGCGGCGATTCTTCAAAAACATTTGCCGAAGGCTTTTCGGCGCTGCCCGTTTTTTGTCTGCGGTCCGCCGCCCCTCATGGACGCCATGGAAGACGTTTTGCCCGGCCTGGGGGTCGATGAGGACCACATCCACACCGAACGTTTCGACATGGTGTGAGGAGAACGTCGTGCGACACCGCATCGTAACCCGCGTGGTGGTTTTTGTGGCGGCCGTGCTGTTGGCGGCCTGCGCGTTGTTTGTTTGGGGGGTGACTCCCCGGGGCGGGGGTTGACCGCGGGTTTATTTCGAGTCGGCGTGTCCGGCGGGGGACACCCCGCCGTCCTTGAAGGCGATCACTTTTAATTTAATTTCCACATCGGCGGGGGCCTGGTAGGAAAGACGCTGGGGGACCGACAGGCGGACAAAGGCGAACCCTTCCGGTCCCTGGAGGGCCACGGCGCCTTCGGCGGCGCCGGACCAAACCCGGGCGGTCAATCGCGCGCCCGGTGTTTTGGCTTTTAATTGGTATTGGAGTTTGACCCACCGGGCGGTGGGCGGCACCGCCGGGGACAGATCCGCGTCGGGCATCGTCGTCAGTAGAGGGACCAGGTCACCCCGCGGGTGTCCGTGTGGGTGCAGTTCACCACGACAAGGCCGTTGCCCCCGTTGTAATACCAAGCCCGGACAATGGCCCAATCATCGATGACGGCGCCGACGTTGCTGGTTTCCGCGTGGTTGATCGGTGCGGGAAACCCGATGGCCGGAAGGGCGTCCACATACCGGGGGACCAAGGACGCCTGGGACTGGGGATAGAGACCCTCGTTTTCCGCGTAATACAAATTGACGGCGGCGCGAAAGGTGCCCAGCTTGCCCTTGACCGTGGCTTCCCGGGCCTTTAAGGTGAGGTTCGCAAATTTCGGAATGGCGATGGCCGCCAAAAGTCCAATGATGGCCACCACGATCATGAGTTCGATCAGCGTGAATCCGGCTCGGCGTTTCGGAGATTTTCGTCGATGTCGTGGGGAGAGCACGGGGCCATTCAATCAAAATACCAGAAACGCCGAAAGGGCCTTCTTTGACATTGCGGGCGATTTTTGTATAGTTCCGGAAACGGTGAGGCTTTAATTTCCAACTTGCCCCAGCCGTGCGACGCGCAAAACGCGGAGCGAATTGGGCGCTAAAGCGGTGGAGTCCCTCAGTTTTCCGACGGCCCGCACCGCAACACTCGGCGCGGGCGTTTTTATTCCCGCCGCATTTTGCCAAAGGCAAAATACCGCGGGCCGGCTCAAAGAGCCGGCAACTCCCGCCGCCCTAAAAAACGGAGCATTCCCATGACGCAATTCGACGCAACCTTAAAAGCGGAAACCCTCGCGCTTCACGGCGGGCAGGAAGCCGATCCCACGACCGGGTCCCGGGCCGTGCCCATCTACCAGACGACGTCCTATCAATTCAAAAGCTCCGACCACGCGGCCAACCTCTTCGGCCTGCGGGAGTTCGGCAACATCTACACCCGGTTGATGAACCCCACCACCGACGTGCTGGAAAAACGCATCGCCGCCCTGGACGGCGGCGTGGGGGCCCTGGGGGTCGCCAGCGGGCAGTCGGCCATCAGCCTGGCGCTCCTCAACATCGCCCAGGCCGGGGACGAGATCGTCTCCGCCGACAACTTGTACGGCGGCACCTACAATCTCTTCCACTACACCTTCGCGAAGTTCGGGATCACCGTCAAGTTCGTGAAGTCCAACGACCTGGACGCCTTCCGGAAGGCCATCACGCCCAAGACCAAGGCCATCTACGCCGAGTCCATCGGCAACCCCAAGCTCGACGTCGCCGACTTGGACGGCCTTTCCAAAATCGCCCACGACAACGGCCTGCCCTTCGTCCTGGACAACACGGTGTCGCCCTACCTCCTGCGTCCCTTCGACCACGGGGTGGACATCGCCGTCTACTCCGCGACGAAGTTCATCGGCGGCCACGGCACCTCCATCGGCGGCTTGATCGTGGATTCGGGCAAGTTCGATTGGACCAACGGGAAATTTCCGTTGATCGCCGGTCCGGACCCGTCCTACCACGGCATCAACTTCGTCGAAGCCTTGAAGCCCCTGGGGAACATCGCCTACATCATCAAGGCCCGCGTGACGCTCCTGCGCGACTTGGGGCCGGCGCTCTCGCCCTTCAACGCCTTCCTGCTTTTGCAGGGGTTTGAAACCCTGCATCTGCGGCTGCCCCGCCACGCGGAAAACGCCCTGGCCGTGGCGCAATTCCTGAAAAAGCACCCCAAAGTGGCCTGGGTCAACTACCCCGGCCTCGCCGACAGCCCCGAGCAGGCCCGGGTGAAAAAATATTTGCCCAAGGGCGCGGGCGCCATCCTGGGTTTCGGCATCAAAGGCGGCAAGGAGGCGGGCCGGAAATTCATCGACGGTCTCAAGCTCATCAGCCACCTGGCCAACGTGGGCGACGCCAAAACCCTGGCCATCCACCCGGCCACGACCACGCACCAGCAGCTCTCGGCCGAAGAGCAAAAGGCCACGGGGGTGACGGAAGATTTCGTGCGCCTCTCCGTGGGCTTGGAACACATCGACGACATTCGGACCGACATCGACCAGGCGCTGGCTAAAGCGTGAGGGAGAGATTGGCGAAGGGGAGCGGGGGAGCAACGGCTTGAACCCTGGCGATGGGGTGGGTCTCGTGGAAACGGAAACCTTCGCCTTCGGCTCGGCCGAGGACCCTCTGCGGCTGGCCTCGGGCCAAACCCTGGGGCCGGTCGCCGTGGCCTACGAAACCTACGGCCGGTTGGACGATCAAAAAACCAACGCCATCCTCCTGCTCCACGCCCTGACCGGCGACGCCCACGTGGCCGGCTTCCACGAGGGGGAACCCAAACCCGGCTGGTGGGAGGCCATGGTGGGACCCGGCCGGGCCTTCGACACCGACAAATACTTCATCGTCTGCTCCAACGTGATCGGTGGGTGCCGGGGCTCCACGGGTCCCGGGTCCGTGAACCCGGCCACGGGCAAACCCTACGCCTTGACGTTTCCCGTGATCACCGTGGCCGACATGGTCGAGGCCCAGCGGCGGCTGATGGACCACCTGGGCGTGCCCGCCTGGCTCTCGGTCGTGGGCGGGTCCATGGGCGGCATGCAGGCCCTGCAGTGGGCCGCGAGCTATCCGGAGCGGGTGCGGAGCGTGGTGCCCATCGCCACCACGCTGAAGCACTCGCCCCAACAGATCGCCTTCGACGAAGTGGGCCGCCAGGCCATCATGGCCGACCCGGACTGGATGGGGGGAAATTACTACGAGCACGGCCAACCCGAGCGGGGCTTGGCCGTGGCCCGCATGATCGGCCACATCACCTACATGTCCGATCAATCCATGGAGGAGAAGTTTTCCCGGCGGCTCAAAACCGAAGGGTTCAAATTCACCTTCGACGCGGAGTTCGAGGTGGAGGGGTATCTTCGCTACCGGGGCGCCCACTTCGTCCGTCGCTTCGACGCCAACAGCTACCTTTACGTCACCCGGGCCATGGATTACTTTGACCTCTCCGGCGACAAACTGTTCAAACCCGGAGCCCCGCTCCCGCGTTTCCTGGTGATCTCCTTTAAATCCGACTGGCTCTACCCCTCCTACCAGTCCCGGGACATCGTCTCGGCTCTGCGGTCCCGCCAGGCCGACGTGACTTACGTCGAAGTCAGCTCCACCTACGGCCACGACGCTTTCCTTTTGGAATTCGAGGAACAGCACCGTCTCTTAAAATCCTTTTTGGCGAAAACCCGGGACGGCCTGACCGTCGGGGGCCGGCCGTGACGGACGTTCGCCCGGACCACGCGGCCGTCCTGGCCATGGTGACCCCCCGGTCACGCGTCCTGGACCTTGGTTGCGGGACGGGAGACCTCCTCGCCCTGCTCGTTCGGGAAAAACAAGTGATCGCCCAGGGGATCGAACTGCGGGACGAGTCGATTTACCAATGCGTGGAAAAGGGCCTCACGGTTCTGCACGGGGACATTGAGGGCGGGTTGGGGGAATTTCCCGATCAATCCTTCGATTTCGTGATTTTGAACCAGAGCATGCAGGAAACCCGGAACGTGGAATTCGTCATGAAAGAAGCGCTTCGGGTGGGAAAAGCGGCCATTATCGGTTTCCCGAACATGTGCTATTGGAAGGCCCGGTTCGACGTGTTTTTCCGGGGCCGGACGCCCGTTTCCCGGGCCCTCCCCTACCGTTGGCACAACACACCCAACGTCCACTTCCTAAGTTTTCTGGACTTTACCGACTTCTGCCGGGAAAAGGGCCTCGAGATCTTGGACCGCGCCGCCCTGAACGCCCGGGGACCCGTTCGCTGTTGGCCCAACCTCTTCGGGGAAATCGCGGTTTACAAGCTACGGCCGGGACGGTCCTGCGCGCTTTGAATTTTCCGTCGAAAAATAATTACTTGACGAGTCGACGTTGAATTTGTTAAGATAAGAAAATAGCAACGGCGAGGCTTTAAGAACCAACTTGCCCCGGCCGCTGACCAGCGAAAGCTGGAAAGAAACAGGGGGCTAAAGCGGCGAAGGACGAAGTTTCATTGTTTCCCGTGCCGCTTATCAAGCCGCACGGGTTTTTTTATTTTAAGGCCCCGCCGTGCTTTTGAGATGGCCTTGATGCTGTTTGATATGATAAATCAGCATGAATTTTGAATTTATTTTTTTGGCGAGATCCCAAGCCCGCGTCGCCGCGGAAAACTTGGGACCGCGCCGACCGGCGAGGCTTTAATTTCCAACTTGCCCCGGCCGACTCTCACGAGTAAACAGGGCGCTAAAGCGGTCGTGTCCACAAGAGGATTTGTGACCCGTGCCGCATCAAAAGGCACGGGTCTTTTTTTGGGCCCGGCCAAAAAACCGAAGGAGAAAACCAATGAAGAAACAATGGGCAGTGGCCGGAGCGATCGTTTTGGGCGCTTTGGGCGGATGGAAAAGGGTGAACGCGGACGAATTGGCGGATCGGTTGAGCCAATTGGAACAACGGCAGAGCGTACTGGAGCGGAAATACGAAGTCGACCAGGAAAACGCCGCCAACAAGGCCAAGGAAACCGCTTTGGCCAACGCCAGCGGCAAAGACGGGTTCGGGGTTAAATCGCCGGACGGCGCCTTTTCCTTGAAATTGTACGGCGACGTCCAAGCGGACGGACGGTTTTTCCTCAAGGACGGCTCCCACGGGGTGACGTCTACCTTGACGGACACCTTTCTTCTCCGGCGCCTTCGTCCGGGGGTGGAGGTGACCCTCAATAAATGGATCACCGGCCGGCTTCAGCCGAACTTTGGAAACGGCGGGGCGACCTTGGACGACGCCTACGCCAATTTGGCTTTCCGGCCCACCGCGCAACTTCGCGTCGGTCGCTTCAAGCCGCCCGTGGGGTTGGAAAATCTTCGGTCCAGCGCCCGCTTAACCTTTGTGGAGCGCGCGCTCCCAACCGGGTTGGTGCCCAACTACGATCTGGGCGCCCAACTGTGGGGCGAGCTCGGGGCCGGACGGGCGGTCTACGCCGTGTCCGCGACCAACGGGGCGGCCGACGGCGCCAACGTCGACGGCGCCGACACGACGGATCGAAAAGATTTCGCCGCTCGGGTGTTCTTGACGCCTTTTAAGACATCGATCAAGCCCTCCCTGGCGGGGTTGGGGTTCGGATTTTCCGGATCCACCGGTCGGCAGGTCGGAACCGCCGCGGCGCCCGGGTTGACCGCCGGTTATAAAACCCACGGCCAAAACACCTTCTTTGCCTACCAGGGTCGAGCCGTGGCGGCCGGGAATCGGACGCGTTGGTCGCCCCAGCTGACGTGGTTTTCCGGTCCCTGGGCGCTGCTCGGCGAGCACGTGACGAGCCGCCAGGCAGTCCGGTCGACGGTCACCTTCGTCACCGCGGACTTGATTCAGCGGTCCTGGCAAGTCGCGGCGAGCTATGTGTTGACCGGGGAGGACGCCACGGACAAAGGCGTCAAGCCCCGCCATCCCTACGAACCGGGCCACGCCGGATGGGGGGCCTGGGAAATCGCCGCCCGTTTCGGCCAATTCACGGCCGGCCGGGCCGTCTTCGACCAGGTGGGGGCGAACACGTCCTTCGCCAGCGCCGCCGCCTCGGCCCGTTCGGCGCGATCTCTTTCCGCCGGTTTGAATTGGTATGCGACCAACAGCGTCAAGTGGCAGACGAACTTCGAAACCACGTCCTTCGACGGCGGCGCGGCCGGAGCCAACCGGCCGGTGGAGCGGGTCCTTTTGACCCGGATTCAACTGTCCTATTGAACGTTCCCTCAAACTTTTTAACAGGAGAATTTCGTGAATACAAAAATCGCTAAATTCGTTTTTGGGGCGGCTCTGGCCACGATTTTCACGGGCCGTTTATTCGCCAAGGAAATCAAGTTGCTCAACGTGTCCTACGATCCGACCCGGGAGCTTTATCAGGACGTGAACAAGGCCTTCGGAGATTTTTGGAAAAGCCAAACGGGGGAGACCGTGACGGTGGAGCAGTCCCACGGGGGGTCGGGCAAGCAGGCCCGGGCCGTCATTGATGGACTGGACGCCGATGTGGTGACCCTGGCTTTGGCCTACGACATCGATGCCGTGGCGGAAAAGTCCGGCCTGTTGCCGAAAAATTGGCAAACCCGTCTGCCCCACAACAGCGCGCCCTACACCTCCACCATCGTGTTCCTCGTCCGGAAGGGCAACCCCAAAAACATTAAAGATTGGGAGGACCTGGTCGGCCCCGGGGTGACCGTGGTCAGCCCCAATCCCAAAACCTCCGGGGGCGCCCGCTGGAACTACCTGGCCGCCTGGGGCTACGCCTTGAAAAAATTCGGCAACGACGATGCCAAGGTCAAGGATTTCGTGGGCCGGCTATTCAAGAACGTGCCGGTGCTGGACTCCGGCGCTCGGGGGGCCACGGTCACTTTCGTGGAGAGGGGGATCGGCGACGTCTTGATCGCCTGGGAAAACGAAGCTTTCCTCGCCGTCAACGAGCTGGGAAAGGGCCGCTTTGAAATCGTCGTGCCCTCGGTCAGTATATTGGCCGAACCGCCCGTCGCCCTGGTGGACAAGGTGGTCGACCGCCACGGAACGCGAAAGGCGGCCGAGGCCTACTTGAAATTCCTCTACACCGAGGAAGGGCAGGAGATCGTCGCGAGGAACTATTACCGTCCCCGATCGGCGGCCGTGGCCGCGAAGCACGCGGGGGTTTTTCCGTCCCTTCGGCTTTTCACCATCGACGAAATTTTCGGCGGTTGGCAAAAGGCCCAAAAAACACACTTCTCCGACGGCGGCGTATTTGATCAAATCTATCAGCCCGGGCGTTAAAAAAAGTTGAGAGACCGCCCCTCGCCGTCGAGGCCCCGGGCCCGCCGAGGGCGGTATGGCGTTCCAGGAGGACTGACATGACCCTACGATTGGGCGACACCGCGCCGGACTTTGTCCAGGACTCGACGGAGGGGCCCATCCATTTTCATTCGTGGATGGAGGGGAAATGGGCGATCCTTTTTTCCCACCCCCGGGACTTCACCCCCGTCTGCACCACCGAGCTGGGAGCGGTCGCCAAACTGAAACCCGAATTCGAACGACGAAACGTCAAAACCATCGGCTTAAGCGTCGACCTCTTGACCGACCACCTCGAGTGGTCCGACGATATCGAGGAAACCCAGGGGGCGGCGTTAAACTTCCCGCTCCTGGCGGACGCGGACCGGAAAGTGGCCACCCTTTACGGGATGATCCATCCCAACGCCAACGACACTTTCACAGTCCGCTCGTTGTTCGTGATTGATCCGAACAAACGGGTGCGGCTGACGATCACCTACCCCGCGAGCACGGGCCGGAATTTTCAGGAAATACTGCGGGCGATCGATTCGCTCCAATTGACCGACAAGCACCGGGTGGCCACGCCCGTGGATTGGAAGTCCGGCGAGGACGTCATCATCGTGCCGAACTTGAAGGACGAAGAGGAAATCAAGCGTCTTTTCCCCCGGGGATACACCGCGATCAAACCTTACATGCGGGTGACGCCTCAGCCGTCCGCCCAATGACGAAGGGCGCGGGGACGACGGACAGGCTTTTTTGTGAAGGGAAAATGCCCGAATTCGCTGGGGAATCACCCGGGCAGCCGAGAATTTCGGGTTAACGTTATCGCGCAGGAGACGGACATCGGTATTCGGAAATTTTCCCCCGGCGTATTGCCGGGGTTCGGGTTGTCCCTGGGGTACACGATCTTTTATCTGTGCCTGATCGTGTTGATCCCCCTGTCGACCATCTTCGCGAAATCGGCGACCCTGGGACCGTCGGCTTTCTGGGCGGCGGTCACGACCCCCCGGGTCCTGGCGGCCTTTCGCTTGAGCTTCGGCGCTTCGGCCCTGGCGGCGGGAGTCAACAGCGTTTTCGGCCTGCTGGTGGCCTGGGTGCTGGTCCGCTATTCCTTCCCCGGGCGGCGGTTCGTGGACGCCGTGGTCGACATGCCCTTCGCCCTGCCCACCGCCGTGGCGGGCATCGCCTTGACCGCTCTTTACGCCCCCAACGGATGGATCGGCGCGCCCCTGGCCCGGTTCGGCATTCAGGCCGCCTTTGCGCCCCTGGGCGTCGTGATCGCGCTTATTTTCATCGGCCTGCCCTTCGTGGTCCGAACGCTCCAACCCGTTCTGGAAACCATGGAGTCCGACATGGAGGAAGCCGCCATGACCCTGGGGGCCTCCCGATGGCAAACCGTCCGCCGGGTGGTGTTTCCGCCGCTCGTGCCGGCGCTGTTGACGGGTTTCGCCCTGTCTTTCGCCCGGGCGGTGGGGGAGTACGGGTCCGTCGCCTTCATCTCCGGCAACATGCCCATGCGGACCGAAATCGCGCCCCTCATGATCATGACCAAATTGGAACAGTACGATTACGCGGGCGCCACCGCCGTGGCCGTCGTCATGTTGCTTTTGTCCTTCGGCGTTCTTTTCACCGTGAACCTGCTTCAGGCCTGGAGCCGTCGACGGGTGGGGGAAAAGTAAATGGCCGGCGCCGCCACGTCCCTGGCGCGGTCCACCGCCGGGCCCGCCCACCGCCCCCTCACGGAACCGCGCTGGGTGCAATCCCTTTTAATCGGAAGCGCCCTGGTGTTCCTGGCTTTTTTCCTGCTTTTGCCGACCTTGGCCGTTTTCGTGAACGCTTTTCAGAAGGGCTGGGCCGCCTACGCTCGGGCCATCGGCGACCCCATGGCGTTGTCGGCCATCAAGCTTACGCTCATCGCGGCGGGGGTTTCGGTTCCCGCCAACGTTGTGTTCGGATTGGCCGCCTCCTGGGCCATTGCCCGTTTCCGGTTTCCCGGCAAGAATTTTCTCATCACGCTGATCGACCTGCCCTTTTCGGTGTCGCCGGTCATTTCGGGCATGGTCTTCGTCCTGATGTTCGGCGCCCAGGGCTGGTTCGGCCCCTGGTTGGCGGACCGCGGCGTGCGAATCCTCTTCGCCGTCCCGGGCATCGTGCTGGCCACGGTGTTTGTGACGTTCCCTTTCGTCGCCCGGGAGCTCATTCCCCTGATGCAGGCCCAGGGAACGGACGAAGAGGAAGCCGCCTTCGTCCTGGGCGCCAGCGGCCCCCAGATGTTCTGGCGCGTGACCCTTCCCAAAATCAAATGGGGCCTGTTGTACGGGATTATCCTTTGCAACGCCCGGGCCATGGGGGAATTCGGCGCCGTCTCCGTGGTGTCGGGCCACATCCGGGGCCGGACGAACACCATTCCCCTCCACGTGGAAATCCTCTACAACGAGTACAACTTCGTCGCCGCCTTCGCCGTGGCGTCGCTTCTCGCTTTTCTGGCCCTCCTCACCCTGGCCGCCAAAACCTGGGTGGAGTGGCGTTTTCAAGCCGAGGCCCAGGCCGCGGGCCGCGGCAGCCTCTAGCGCCGATCCGTTTTTCCCTTCCCACCCGAAAAATTCGCCACTTCCCGATCCGCGCAGGGCGGCCGGCCCCGATCCTGAAATCAGTGCCTTTCTGGCCGTCGGGGCGGAGCCCGTCCATGCCTAAGGGACGGTGAGGCGCTTGTGGCGGTCGAGGGCTCCGGGGCGTGGGGTGGCGGTGGTTGTTTCACCGGGGGATTCGTCGGAGGCGGCGGCCGAAGGGATTGGTCGGTCCGTGATGGCGGAGCTTCGATCATCGGACGTTGGCAAAATATGCCACCCGAGCAAAAGGGCCGTTGGGATCTTCGAGGAGTGGTTTTCGAAGGCCGTGCCCACCCGTTTTTTTCTCATCGACTCAGCGTTGTTCTTGCCTTTTTTTAGTCTCGGCCCTATGCTAGGGAGTGATTAATAGGCGACATTTGTTGTCAGGATTTACGCTCATCGAGCTAATGCTGGTCGTGGCCATCATCGGTTTGTTGGCGGCCATCGCTATTCCGAAATTCGCCAATTTGGTCACGAAATCCCGGGAGGCGTCTGTTCGGGGCAAGTTGGGGGCGGTTCGCTCCGCGGTCACTCTTTATTACGTCGATATGGACGGCGAGGGGCCGGGGGGGGCCAACAACATCCACATCAATCACCCGGTTTTCGGAAGCGACCTCGTGCCGAAATACCTGGATGAAATCCCGATGATTTCCATTCCGACGGCCCCAACGCACGACGCCGCCAATCGATCCCTGGGACTGGGAACGGCGGATTGGCCCCCCAACCCGGTGGGGCCGGGGAATTGCGCCTACCGCGCCGCTACCTTTTCCGAGCCGAGAACGTTTATCCTCTGCACCCATACGGATACCTCGGGTCGGACGTGGAGCCAGTATTGATCGGCCAACGACTTGAAATTGAGATTTCATGACATCGGTCATTTGCGTTTACGCTCAATCGGGGGCATAATACGAGCGTGAAGCGGATCTCGACGTTCTTGTTGGTGGGCGCCTATGCTTTCGGGGTCTTTGCCCTGCCGGGGAAGGTTTGCCCGTCGGGAGCGGCCGTCGCCGTTCCGGCTTCGGCGGCGAAGGGGCCGCCGTGCCATCGAGCCGCGTCGTCCAAGAAAACCCCTTGCACGGCCATGGTGTGCTGCCTGGTTCCGGAGGCGGAACGATCTTTTGCTCCCGTTCCCGCGCCGCCCGCCCCCGCCTTGGCTTGGGCCGGGCCCGAGACGTTCTCGCCCCCTCCCCCCCTCGCCGGGTTTCTCCCTCGGCTTTTCACTCATCCGCCGCCCGGCCAATCCGCCGGGTTTTTGCTCGCCTTTTCCCTCCGCGCCCCTCCCACCGCCGCCTAACACCGGGCGTCGGGTCTATTTCCTTTCCATCGTTTAACTCCCTTCGCTCCGGGCCTTCGGTCCGGGATCGGCTTCGACCCGTTTGGAGCGTTCAATGAAAAAATGGATTTTGGTGTTATTGTTTTCCACCCCGCCGCTGTTGGGCGCGGGGCCGGACGGTGTATTTCCAACGGTGGACGATCTATTGAATCGGGTGGAGCAATCCAATCCCGAACTCCGGGCGGCCCGGGGGGAAGCCGAAGCGGCCGCGGCCCGGGCCGATCGCGCGGGCGTGTGGCCCAACCCGGTGGTGGGGTTCTCGAAGGAAAAAATCCCCGCGGGGGACCGAATGACCCACTGGCGGGGGGAACAGGAAATTCCTTTCCCCGGGAAACCCACCCAGGAGCGGCGTATGGGGCGCCACGAAGCGGCCTCGGCCGCGGCCCGGGCGCGGTCAAAAACCCTGGAATTCCGGACCGAAGCGCGGGATTTGGCGGCCCAACTGCGACGGTCGGAGGCGGTGACGTCCCTGATTGACCAGGAGATCGAATCTCTGGACGCCCTGGTGGCGTCCCTACGGGCGCGCCTTTCGGCCGGGCGGGGCGGGTCCGGCGGGATGGGGGGGGCGGCGTCCGGCTCTCCGGCGGCGGATTTGTTTTCCCTGGAAGCCGAGCGGGGCCGCATGGAGAACATGCTTCGGGAAGAACGGCAGGAGGGCCGGGCGGCTCGCCTGCGTCTCAACCAGCTGTTGGACCGACCCTTGGACCTGCCCGTCGTCGTGTCGGCGCCGCCGGTTTTGATGCCCCCGGCGCAATCCCTGGAAGCGCTCCTGGAAACATCGAAAACAGATAGCCCCATGTTGGCCCTGGCCCGCCACGAGCGCGGACACGCCCAGGCCCAACGAACCCAGGCGGCCTTGGCCTGGGCCCCGGACCTCGCCGTCATGGTGGACGAGCAAAAAATGGACACCGGCGAATCCGGGCGGGAAGTGGGTGTTTCGTTGTCGGTGCCCCTGTGGATTGCGGGCCCCTGGGCGGACAACCGGGAGGCCCGCCGGCACCGGGACGCGGCGGAGGACGCCGCCCGGGCCATGACGGTGGAGGTGGAACGCCAATTGCGCACGGAACACGCCGAAGTCTTGGCCCGGCTGGAATCGGCCCGCGCCTACGAACAGGCCATCCGCCCGGCGGCCCAAAGCGCCCTGGATCTGGTGCGCCGGCAATACGAAAGCGGGCGGGGGGAATTCGCCCGGGTGTTGGACGCCTTGCGGTCCCGGTTGGCCGTGGAAACCGAATACCAGGAAGCCCTGGCCCAATACGCCAACCACTGGGGCATGCTGGAAGAATGGGCCGGCGCGCCGCTCTCGCCGGCGGCCCGGTGACCCCCATGAATCCACGACGATTCTTTTTCGCCTCGGAGGCGACCATGAAATCATTGCTCCTGATCTTGCTTGGACTTTTCTCTCCCTTGGGTTTCATCGGTTGCCGGGACGCTTCGGGCCCGGCCGCGACGGCCAAGTTGTATCGATGCCCCATGCACCCGACGTACACGTCCCATCGCCCGGGCGAATGCCCCATCTGCCACATGTCCCTGGTGGCGGCCGAACCGGAACCCGCGCCCGCGCCGACGGAGGAAAAAAAGCCCCTGTTCTATCGAAACCCCATGAACCCCGACGTGACGTCGCCCGGTCCCGCCAAAGACGAGATGGGAATGGAATACGTCCCCGTCTACGCTGTCGAATCCTCCTCCGAAGCCGTGGTGCCTGGTCGCGGACCGGTGACCGTGGCGGCCGACAAAGAGCAATGGATCGGTGTCCGGACGGCGCCGGTGGAACGGCGGGATTTGGAAGTGCTCGTCCGCGCCAGCGCCCGGGTGTCCTACGACCCGGACCTCTACGCCGCTTTGGCGGAGCACCGGGAGGCCTTGGCGGCGCGGGACCGCTCCGGCGATCCCGAGGGGCGGTCCCGGGCGGAGTCCCTGGTCCGCGCCTCCCGCCTGCGGCTGGCCCAATTGGGTCTGACCGACAAGCAAATGGACGCCATGTCCAAGCAGGGCGGCGGCGGGCTTCTGGCGGGATCGGGCCCCCGCTGGGTGTACGCCCAGATTTTTGAAGACGAAGCGGCCTTGATTAAACCGGGCCAGCGGGCCGAATTGACTTCGCCCGCCTTTCCGGGCCGGGTGTTGAACGGCCGCGTGGAAGCGGTGGACCGGGTGGTGGACCCGGCCACCCGGACTCTTCGGGCGCGCGTCCTGGTTTCCGATGGGGAAAGTCTCCTTCGACCGGAGATGTTTTTGGAAGCCGTCTTGCACGTGGGCCTGGGTCGCCGCCTGGTGGCGCCCAAGGAAGCCTTGATCGACACGGGAATCCGCCGGCTGGTGTATGTGAAGACGGCGCCCGGGCGCTACGCGCCCCGGGAAGTGACCACGGGCCGCGAGGGGGAAAACGACGTGGAAGTGTTGACCGGGCTGGAAGCGGGCGAGACCGTGGCGGCCTCGGGCAACTTCCTGCTGGATTCCGAGTCGCGTCTCAAATCCGTCGTGAGCGACGGGAAAGCGCGCTAAGCCATGATTGAAAAAATCATCGAGTGGTCGGCGCGCAACAAATACCTTGTCCTGCTGTTGACCGGGGTGGCGGGCCTGGGGGCCTGGGTCGCCCTTCACCGCGTGCCCCTGGACGCCATTCCGGACCTCTCCGACACCCAGGTCATCGTTTATTCGAAATGGGACCGAAGCCCGGACATCATCGAAGACCAAGTGACCTACCCCATCGTGGCGTCGCTCTTGGGCGCTCCGAAAATCAAGGCCGTGCGGGGGTTCTCGGACTTCGGATTCTCCTACGTCTACATCATCTTCCAGGATGGCACCGACCTCTACTGGGCCCGAAGCCGCGTGTTGGAATATTTGTCCAAAATCCAGCCGCGCTTGCCGGAAGGCGTCAAGACCGAGCTCGGCCCCGACGCCACCGGCGTGGGGTGGGTGTATCAATACGCCCTGGTCGATAAATCCGGCGAACACGACCTGGCCCAACTCCGGGGGTTTCAGGACTGGACCCTCCGGTATTGGCTTCAATCCGTCCCCGGGGTCGCCGAGGTGGCTTCCATCGGCGGGTTTCAAAAACAATATCAGGTGAACGTCAATCCCAACGCCCTGGCCTCCTACGGCATTCCCTTGATGAAATTGGTGGAAGCGGTCCGGGAGGGCAACAACGACGTGGGCGCGCGATTGGTGGAATTCGCCGGGGCCGAGTACATGGTGCGGGGCCGGGGGTACGCCCAGAGCGTCTCCGACATCGAGAACATCGCCGTCGGTCTCGGCATGGACGGCACGCCCGTCCTGGTCAAAAACGTGGCCCGCGTGGTCCTGGGCCCGGACATGCGCCGCGGCGTGGCGGATTTGGACGGCTTGGGGGAAACCGTCGGCGGCATCGTCGTCATGCGCCAGGGGGAAAACGCCCTGAACGTCATCGAGCGCGTGAAAGCCAAAATCGCGGACATTCGTCCGTCGTTACCAAAAGGCATGGAGATTGTCACGACCTATGACCGGTCGGATTTGATCAAACGCGCCATTCACACCTTGACCCACGAACTGACCTTGGAAATGATCATCGTAAGCTTGGTGATCCTCTTTTTCCTCTGGCACATCCCCTCGGCCCTGGTGCCCATCCTCACCATCCCGGTGTCGGTGCTCCTGGCTTTCATCCCCATGTATTTCCTGGGGTTGACGACCAACATCATGTCCCTGGCCGGGATCGCCATTTCCATCGGGGTCCTGGTGGACGGCGCCATCGTCGAGGTGGAAAACGCCTACAAGCGGCTTGAGGAATGGAACGCCGGAGGCCGCCGGGGGGACTTCCACGAAGTGCGGCTCAAGGCCCTGAAAGAAGTCGGCCCCTCGGTCTTTTTCTCGCTTCTGGTGATCGCCGTGGCGTTTTTGCCGGTGTTCACCCTGGTGGACCAGGAGGGACGCTTGTTTAAACCCCTCGCCTACACCAAGAACCTGGCCATGGCCATCGCCGCGCTTTTGGCGGTGACCTTGGACCCGGCCCTTCGAATGATGTTTGCCCGCATGGACCCCGTTCATTTCAAGCCCCGGTGGTTCTCCAATATCTGGAACGCCGTGACCGTCGGGCGTTACTACGCCGAGGAAAAACACCCCGTGAGCCGGATCCTTTTCAAGATCTACGAACCGGCCTGCCGGTGGGTGTTGCGCTATCCCCGGCGAACCATCGCGGGAGCGTTTCTGTTGGTGGCCGCGACCGTGCCCGTCTATTTCCGACTGGGCACGGAGTTCATGCCTCCCTTAAACGAAGAAGTGCTCCTCTACATGCCCACGACCATGCCGGGCCTCTCCGTCACCGAGGCCCAGCGCCTGCTTCAAACCCAGGACAAAATTCTGAAGGGGTTCCCGGAGGTGGAGCGGGTCTTCGGCAAGGCCGGACGGGCCGACACCGCCACGGACCCCGCCCCCTTCTCCATGATGGAAACCACGGTGGTTTTGAAACCCCGGGACCAATGGCGTCCCAAAGACCGCTGGCATTCCTTTTTGCCGGGGATTCTGAAAGCCCCTTTCCGGCGATTCTGGCCGGACCGGATGTCCCAGGAGGAGTTGGTCCGGGAAATGGACGAGGCCCTGCGCCTGCCCGGCACCGTCAACGCCTGGACCATGCCCATCAAAGCCCGGATCGACATGCTCACCACCGGCGTTCGAACCCCGGTGGGGGTTAAAGTCTTCGGGGCCGATTTGAAGGTCATCGAAAAGATCGGCCAGCGGCTGGAGGAAATTCTTTCCCCCGTGCCCGGCACCCGAAGCGTGTACGCGGAGCGGACCGCGGGCGGCTACTTTTTGGACGTCGCCCTTCGGCGGGACCGCCTGGCCCGTTACGGCCTGACCGTCCAGGAAGCCCAGATGGTCCTGATGTCGGCCGTGGGCGGCGAACCCGTGACGACCACCGTGGAGGGGCGCGAACGTTATTCGGTCAACGTCCGCTACGCCCGGGAATACCGGGACGACCTGCCCAAACTGCGGCGAGTGCTGGTCCCCACCATGTCGGGGGCCCAGGTGCCCCTGGGGCAGTTGGCCGACATATCCCTGGTGGACGGGCCTTCCATGATCCGGGACGAAAACGGCCTGCTTTCCGGTTACGTCTACGTCGATCTGGCCGGCCGGGACGTGGGCGGCTACGTGGAGGAAGCCAAAAAAGCCGTGCGGGAAAAACTGGACCTTCCCGCCGGCTACGCCCTGGTGTGGAGCGGCCAGTATGAGAACATGCTTCGGGTGCGGGAGCGGCTCAAGATCGTCGTGCCGGTCACGCTCTTTCTCATCTTCCTGCTCCTTTACATGAACACGCGCTCAACCGCCAAGGCGGGCCTGGTGATGCTGGCCGTGCCTTTCTCCATGATCGGCGCGGTGTGGTATCTGTGGCTCCTGGGCTACAACGTGTCCATCGCGGTGTGGGTGGGGATCATCGCGCTTTTGGGCCTGGACGCCGAAACCGGGGTCTTCATGCTTCTTTTCCTGGATCTTTCCCACGACGAGGCCGCTCGCGCGGGCCGTTTGAGGAACGCCGCCGAGCTGGACGAGGCCATCGTCCACGGCGCGGTCAAACGCGTGCGTCCCAAAATGATGACCGTGGCCGCGGCCATGATGGGCCTTTTGCCCCTCATGTGGTCCACGGGCACCGGGGCCGACATGATGAAACGCGTGGCCGCGCCCATGATCGGGGGCCTGGTGACCAGTTTTATTCTTGAATTGCTGGTTTATCCGGCCGTTTATAAGATGTGGAAGGGCAAAAGCTTTAAAGCGTAAAGGAGCCTTATGAAACAGACATCGCGTTGGATGGGATCGGCGGTATTGTCGGTGGGGTTGGCGGCCATGGGGTTGGCGGCGGTAAATAAAAAAGCGGCCGTCCCTCCGTTGAGCCCCGCGACGGAGAGCAAGGCCGATCTCCTGGCGGTGGGCGCCTACACGGCGAAGCTAAAAGCCTTTGCCTGCGGCGGATGCGCCGAGTGGGTCAAAGAGCGGTTGAGCTCGGTCTCCGGTCTCACCAACGTCCGGGTGGACCAGGCCACGGCCCGGGTGGAATTCACCCTGGAAAAACCGGTTTCACGGAAAACAATTCAAAAAACCCTGGACGGCGCCGCCCACGAGATGGGCATGGGGGCCGACTATACGCTGCGGGACCTCAAGCCAAAAACGAAATAGGACTAATTTAGTCATTATCGACGACAGAATGACGTAAATCCCTTGAAGGGGAGGGTGCCGGGGGATAAAATGAACCATGGGCCCTCTCTCGCCACGGCGTAAAACGAGATCGATGGGATTCACTCTCATCGAATTGATGTTGGTGGTGGCCATCATCGGCCTTTTGGCGGCCATCGCTTTGCCCAAGTTCGCCAATTTGGTTGTGAAGTCCAAGGAGGCGGCGGTCAAAGGGGCCCTCGGGGGGCTTCGAAGCGCCATCTCTATTTACTACGCCGACAATGAGGGCCGTTACCCTTACGACTATTCGACGTTGCCCGCCTCTCTCACCGCGGGGGGGAAGTATCTTAACGCCATTCCCCGGATTTCGATTCCCACGCAACCGGACCATGCCCCCCCCATCAATTACATCCACTATTTCTTTCCGACGTACGACTGGCCCCTGCTCCCCCTGGCGTGGACGTACCAGGATGGCAATCAAGCGATGCCGGTCACCCATGAGCTCCGCGTTGGTTGCACCCACACCGACACCAAAGGGATCGTCTGGAGTTCATACTAATCGCGGAACCGTCGGACGTAAGCGACCGCATCGAATTTCGCCCTGCATCCGTTGGCGTTCATGTAGCGGATCTGGCCGTAAACCGGGCGCTCGAACCAGGCCCGGTCGTGGACGCCGCCGATGGACCAGGCGACGCCGGCATAGCCGTTGGGGTCCCGGCCGTCCAGCTCGTAGCGGTCGTTTAGATAAATCGCGGTGGCCAGGGCCTCCTCGGGGGAGGCCGACCACTCCAACATCTTCTTCGCCCAGTACATCCGCATGTAGCCGTGCATCTTCCCCCGTTGGACCATCTCCCGCTGGGCCGCGTTCCAGAGTTCGTCGTGGGTGGCGGCGTTTTCGAACGGCTTCCTCGAATAGAGAAATTCCCGTTTGTCCCGCCGGTGGGCGTTGAGGGATTTTTGGGCCCAGGCCGGAAACCCCTCGAAGGAATCGTATTTTTCGTTGTAGAGACAGAAGTTGTCCGACAATTCCCGCCGAACAATGAGTTCCTCCAAAAACGCGTCCCCCGACGGGGTGTCCAGGGCCCGACGCCGGACTTCCCAGGCCAATTTCTGGGCCGACACCTGGCCGAAGTGCAGATACGGCGAAAGATCCGATTGGCCGTCCAGGGTCGGGTCGTTTCGCCGCTCGTGGTAGGCGGCCAATTTATGAGAGAGAAAAAGTCCCAGGGTCTTGGCCCCGCCGGCCTCGCCGGGCGTCCAGGAATCGACGGGCCCCACCGACGTGTCGACTTTCAATCCCTCCCGAACCCGATTCCAATCCACACCTTTGACGATTTCCGGCCAGGGCGTCGTCTGGGGTTGAAGGGCCGGGAAGTCCGTGAGAAATTCGTCCAGGAGTTTGTGAATTTTGGGCCGAAGGGTGTAGGCGCCGTATTCGAGCTTGGGCGAGGCGAGCCAGGCGGGCACCACGTTGTGGGCGTCCACTTCGGTCAAGGCCACGGGCAGGGCCTCGGCCAATTTCGTCTTCCATCGGCGCTTGATTTTTAGGGGATCAAAATCGGTGACCACCGCCCCGATTTTTTCTTTTCGTACAAAGGCCGCCAGCGTTTCCGTCGGCTCGCCCGCCAGTAGAAAGAAGGGAATTTTGGCCGCCCCCAGGCGGGCCTCCAGGGCTTCCAGGCCCCGGAGCATGAAATCGTAGGCCCGGAGCGTGGCCCCCGGGAACTCCGGCGCCAGGCAAAAAACCACCGCCAAGGGCACGCCCCGTTCCGCGGCCCGGGCCCGGGCGTGCAAGAGGGCCCAGTTGGCGGCCATGCGCTGGTCCCGGCTCATCCAATAGACGACGGGGCCCGGACCCGGCGGGCGTTGATTGATCGAACGACTTCGGCGCGTGGTGGACAGGTCTTTTAAGATGGGACGGGCCTGACACCGAAATGGCGGGCGACGGCTTCCTGGCGGAACCGGAAAATTCGTTCCAGTTCCCGGCGGACCAGGGGCAAACCCAGCCTTCCGAGGGGTTCCAAGGGCAAACGATACGTCACGCGGTCTCGTAACAACGTGGCGTTGGGCCCCCGTTCTTCAAAGGTGTGGTGGTGAATCCACAGGGCGTAGGGCCCTTTCAGTTGAGTGTCGATGAATTCATAGGGCGGATTCCAGAGGGTGATTTCCGTCTTCCAACCCAGCGGAATTCCGAAAAGGCGGATTTGATAATCGATAAACGCGCCGGTTTTCATCGCGATGGGGGTGGGCGTGAGGATTTTAAAATGAAGTTCCCGGGGCGTGAGCAACTCCAGGTTCTCCGCGTTGGAGAAAAATGGAAACACCGTTGCCCGGGCCAGGGGCAAGGTGAAGGCGTGGTTCAAAAGGTGGGGGGTCATGGACGGAAAATGAAATAGACCGCGCCCAGGAGGCAAAAACCCGCCCAGAGAAAGTTGAGGCGCACGGTCTGGCCCATGAAAAAAACAGCGAAGGGAACGAACACCGAGAGGGCGATGACTTCCTGGAGGATTTTAAGTTGGGAAAGGTTCAAGGTCGTGGCCCCCAACCGGTTGGCGGGCACCTGGAGGCAATACTCAAAAAAAGCGATGCCCCAGCTGACCAACACGGCGATGTACCAGGGTTTGTGGCTCAGCCCCTTCAAATGGCCGTACCAGGCAAAGGTCATGAACAAATTGGAAAGGGCCAATAGACCCGCGGTTTTTAAAACGATGGCATTCATGGGATGTCCTGGGTCAATGGATCAAATTCTTGGCGCCCGGCGGGGCGTTTTCGGATTATAGCGAAGATTAAAGCGGGTGGGACCGGGGCAGGGGTTTTTGGCCTAGCCCGCGGGATTGAAACCAGGGAATGTATTCCATGTCCTCTTTGAGGATGTGGTGGTTGACCCAGGCGGATAAGAAAGCCGATATCTCAACCGTGAGGACCTCCTCGCCTTGCTTGAATTGATCCAGGAGTTCCCGGGATTTGGCCTCCAGCTTTAAGTGCTGTCCTTTGTGGTGGGGGTAGTCCGGGTAGGAGGCTTGAAGCATCTGCTCCTCTTCCTCCCGGAAGTGGGCTTCCACGTATTCCATCAGGTAACGCAGGGTATCGCCGACGGCCGTGCGACCGCCCCCGCGCCCCACCACTTCGTGAAAGGCGTTTAATCGCCGGAAAAGCTCCTGATGTTGTCGATCGATCAGGGCCAATCCGGTGACGTAGCGGGGGCTCCACTGAATAATGCTCACATTCCCTCCGAGGGGGGGCAACGTCGTGCTCCGTTAGCCTACCCCCGTTTTCCCGATTTGTAAAGGCGTCCAGGTTTCTTTTGCGCATCGGCCCCGGTTTGTTTAAAATCAAGGCGTTGTTCGCGCATCCCCATCGTCCGAAAGGAGCCGCCCATGGCCAAAAAAGCCAAGTCGCCCTCGAAAGCCGTGAAGAAAAAATCCGTCAAGAAAACGGCCCGAAAACCGGTCGCAAAAAAAACACCCAAAAAAGGGGCCCCCGCCAAGAAATCCCTGCGGCGTCCCGCGCCCAAAT
Organism: Elusimicrobiota bacterium; assembly: GCA_016722575.1. Taxonomy (NCBI): domain Bacteria; kingdom Pseudomonadati; phylum Elusimicrobiota; species Elusimicrobiota bacterium. The sequence goes on from JADKIY010000001.1 coordinate 688,369, forward strand.
CCAAAGCCAAAAAAGTCGAGGCGCCGGCGCCCCTGCCCTGGCGAAAGGCCCTGCCGGGGGAAACCTTCGTGGGCATCGTCGATGATTTCTACGGCCACGTGAGCGTCATCGCTTTCAACCTCCAGGGCGCGTTGGCCGTGGGGGACAAGATCCACGTGCGCGGGCACACGACCGACATGGCGGAAACCGTGGATTCCATGCAGATCGACCACAACGCCGTGACCTCCGCCAAAGCCGGGGACGCCGTCGGCGTCCGCACCGTCGGCAAATGCCGGTCGGGCGATTACGTTTATCGGGTGGGGTGAGGGGGCATGACTCTCGGACGGCGGCGGGGCGCGGGGTTGGCCTTGGCGGCGGCGGCGCTGGCCGCCGTGGCCCTGGGGCGTCGCGTCCCCTTTCTGGGCGACGACGTTCCGGCCTACCGGCAAAAGGGCCCGCCCGGGGCCGCCGTGCTCATCACGGAATATTCGGATTTTCAGTGCCCCAAATGCGCTCTGGTCCAGCCGGACTTGAAAAATCTTTTGGCCCAGTATGAAGGCCGGGTTCGTCTGGCGTTCCGGCCCTATCCCTTGAAAAGCCACCGTTGGTCCGGCGACGCTTCCCGGGCCGCGGAAGCCGCGGGCCTCCAGGGCCGTTACTGGGAATTCGCGGATCAGTTGTTCGCCCGCCAGAAAGAATGGGCCGACAGCCCGGACCCCCAGCCGCTGTTCAAGGATTACGCCGCGGCCGCGGGGTTGGACGTGGCCCGTTTCGACCAAGATCGGAACAGCCACCGGGTGGCCAAGATCGTCGAGGCGGCCCGGGCCCAGGCCGAAGCCCTGCCCGTTCCGGCGACGCCCACGTTTTTCGTCAACAAGCGCGTCCTGGTGGGGGACCTTCAGCTTCAGGCCATGGGCGCCCGCTTCATCGAACGGGAGTTGGAAAAATGAAAATCCCCGAACCCCTCCGCCGTGGGTTGGCTCTTTCCGCGCCCGCCCTGCGTCAGTTGCCGGGAATTGTGCTGCTGATTTCCGGGTATTTGAAGGCCGTCCGCCCACCGGAAGAATTCGCGGCGGCCATGGAAGCCTACTGGGTATTGCCGGTGTCGGTGGTCCTTCCCCTGGCTCGTTTCGTCCCTTGGCTGGAGTTGCTGACGGGTTTGGCCCTCTGCTGGGGCTACGCCACCCGACGAGCCGCCTTTTTGGCCGCGGGGCTTCACGCGGTCTTCATCGCTTTGTTGGCCCAATCCTTGATTCGCGGTTTGACTCTCAAAGATTGCGGCTGTTTTGGAAACCTGGGCCCCCACTTGTCCCCCGCCCAGGCCCTGACCCTGGACGCGGTTTTGTTCCTCATCGCCCTGGCGGTGTGGATCGACCGGGAAAATCGATGGAGCCTTGACCGATGGACCGAACGACGCTGACGCGGAGGGACCGCCTGGTTAAAGGCCCCCCGTATTCCCCGCCCGCGCCCGGTCAAGGCCCGTGCGAATGGTGGACGGGCTGGGGGGGGGGGGCCCCCCCGGGGGGGGGGGGGGGGCCGGGGGGGAAGGCCCCCCGTATTCGCACGGGTCAAAGCCCGGTGCGAATGGTGGACGAGCTTGGATAGGCGAGGCCATCCCTTGACCCCGATTCCCTTCATGGATTTGACCCCCGTCCACCGCGAGTTGGAAGCGGCGGCGACGGCGGCCTTTCGGCGCGTCTACGAGAAAAACGAATTTATCCTGGGGGAGGAAGTCCGGCTTTTTGAAGAGGAATTCGCCCGGGCCTGCGGCGCGTCCCAGGGGGTGGGAATCTCCTCGGGCACGGCGGCCCTGGAATTGTCCCTGCGGGCTCTCGGGGTGGGACCCGGGGACGAAGTGATCACCACGCCCTTCAGTTTTTTCGCCACGGCGTCGGTGGTGTCCTACGTGGGGGCCGTCCCCCGCTTCGTCGACGTGGATCCCGGAACCTTGAACCTCGACCCGACGAAATTGGAAAAATTGTTCACGTCCAAGACCAAGGCGGTTTTGCCCGTTCACCTCTTCGGCCAACCGGCCGACATGGACGCCATCAACGCCTGGGCCCAAAACCACCGGCTGCCCGTCGTCGAAGACGCCTGCCAGGCCCACGGCGCCCGCTGGCGGGGCCGCCCCGTGGGGGCCCTGGGGGCGGCGGGGTGTTTCAGTTTTTACCCGACGAAAAATTTGGGGGGCTTCGGCGACGGCGGCATGACCGTCACCAACGACGGCGCCCTGGCCGAACGCTTGCGAAGCCTAAGGAATTGCGGGCGGCGGGCCCAGTACGAGCATTTGGAACTGGGCTACAACGAACGGTTGGACAATTTACAGGCCGCCCTGCTCCGCCTTAAATTGCCGCGTTTGGCGGGGTGGACCGACGAGCGTCGGCGGTTGGCGGAGGAATACCGGCGGGGTCTCCAAGGGACCCCGGCCCGCCCCCTGGCGGTCGCGCCGGGAGCCGAACCCGTGTATCATCTTTTCACCGTGCGGGCGCCCCGGCGGGACGCCCTCAAGGCGTTTTTGGCCGAGCGGGGCGTTCAAAGCGGTATTTTTTACCCGACCCCCCTCCACCTTCAACCGGCTTTCAAATCCCTGGGAGGAAAACCCGGGGACTGTCCCGAAGCCGAACGGGCCGCCCAGGACGTTCTGTCGTTGCCGCTCTATCCCGGGTTGCCCGCGGCGGCGGTTCAGCGCGTGACGGCCCTGGTGGGGGAATTTTACCGCGCCTAGCGAATTTTTCGCCCCGCGGCCCGTTCTTGAGAGAGAAGGGTTTTCCACCCCGCCCGGGCCCGACGCATTAAATCCAAGGATCCGGCGACGAGAAATCCCAGAGCCACCGGGGCGAAGGGAACAAAGAATCGCCCCGCCCAAAAAACATGGCCGACAAAAGCGTAGGGGGAATTTAGCAGGATCCACGCCGCTAGGGCGATCCGGCCCGGCGCGCCGCCCAGGGCCCCGATCAATCCCCACAGATGAAGCGCCAAAAGCGCCCCGGTGACGATGGCGGGCAGTCCCACCCGGTAATACACCTGGGCGAAGAAGGTCCAAAAAATCCGCCCGTATCCCTGGACCGTTCCGGCGAGGTATTGGGCCGGGGTGTGGGCGCCGAAAGCCCATTGACGGTAATTGAGGCTTTTTCGATAAACGTCCTGTTGTCGTTCGGCTTCGGTGGCGTGGAACCCCGGCCGGCCGACGAACTCCAGGTTGGCGTACCAATAGCTGTGAAGGTTGACGGAATAGAGGGCGTCCCCGTTTCGCCGTTGGTTGTTGGCCAGATGGAAACAAAGCAGGAGCGCGGCGGGCAGGCCCGCGAAGAAGGGCCGCCACCGGCGGTTTTTGAGCGCCGCGACGGTCAGAAAAACGCCTCCGGTGGCCGCGTAGGTGACGCGGGTGAGCACCAGGGCGGCGAAGGCCCCCGAGGCCTTGATCCAGGATCGGGTCGTCCCGAGACTCGAATCCGTTTGAAGGGCGTTCAGGAACAAAAGGACGCCGGCGGTTTCCATCAAGTGCCGAAGGCCCAAACCGTCGGAAACGATTTGACCGGGCAAAAGGGCGAATAGCCCCAGGGCGCCCCAGGCCGTTCGATCGTCCCAGTGCCGCCGAATCAATTGAAAAAGAAGAAAGGCGTTGGGGAGAAACCAAAGGGTTCCGGCCAGCCGGATGGCGGCCGTGGATTCGGCCCCCATTCCCCCGAGGAGCCAAAGCCACCAGACGTAGAGCGGTTCCCGGGGCGAGGTGTCGAAGGGGTGCGTGAAGGGGAGTTGGCTCGGGTGGAAGGACATCAAATCCGGATGGGGAGCCGCGGCGCGGTCGTGGACCACCCAGGCAACGCGGATCAAAAAGCCCAGCAACAGCAGCGCCCCGAGAGCCCAGGTCGATTTTTGTTTTGGAGGGATCTTCATGCGGAAAGAGCGTAACATTTTCGATTTTCATCGACTGGGGCGGCTGGGCGCGGCCGCGCTCCTGGCCTCGACCGGCTGTCTTCGCAACCCCATCACCCAAAAACGCGAAACCAAACTGATCTCGGACCGGGCCGAGCGGGAAATCGGCCTCGAGACCAAGAAAAAGATCATCGAAGAATACGGCGAGTTGAAAGACCCCGTCTTCAACCAATACGTCTCCAACCTGGGCCGCCGGCTGGCGTCCTTAAGCGACCGCCCCAAAGTGGATTACCAGTTCACCGTATTGGACACCGACGTGGTCAACGCCTTCGCGGCCCCGGGCGGTTTCATTTTCGTGACCCGGGGGCTTTTGGAGCAGGTGTCCAACGAGGCCGAACTGGCTTCGGTGTTGGCCCACGAAATCGGCCACGTGGCGGGTTGGCATTCCATCGGCATGATTCAAAAACAGATGGGCTTGAGCACCCTCACCGCCCTGGGGGCCATCGCCTCGGGCATTCGGATCGGCCCGGAGGCCATGATCATGGTGGCCCAGACGGCGGACCTTTTCGCGGGGTTGTACCTCCTGGGCTACAGCCGCGAAAACGAGCTGGAGGCCGACCGGGTGGGCCTTCGCTACATGAGTTCCGCCGGCTACGACGCCGGAGCCGCCCTGGCCTTTTTCAAAAAATTGGACGCCCTGGAGAAAAAAGACGGGCCCGACCGTTGGGAATCCTACCTGCGCTCCCACCCGCCCACGGTGGACCGCATCGCCCAGGGACAGGCGTTCCTGGATCGATGGACTTTTTTCCGCCGCCCCCGGGAGCGGGGGGAGGAAACCTATTTGGAAATGAAAGCGCGCCTTCCGAGACTCACCGTCGAGGAGCAGGGCCGGGTGCGGGGCGCAAAATTCGAACAACCCCTCTACGGCGTGGTCCTATCGATCCCCGACGGTTGGTCCTGGGAACCCCAAAGCGGCCGCGTGATCACCGCTTTTCGGCGGAAAGACGGCGAAGCTTGGGGCGAACTCCGTCGGGAACCTTTGAAAGACCCGCTGACCGCGGAAGCCTACGCCAAGAAATTCGTGGAGGACCGAAAGGGGCATTGGCTACAGGGGCGGGAAGTCCTTTATCCGGCGGGTTACGGCTACCTGGCCCAATTTTACGGACCTGGCCTTTTGGGCGGCACCTACCAGTTTCGCGGATTTTTCATGGTGCGGGACGGCGCCGGGTGGGCCTTGCTCTGCGCGGCCGTGCCCAACCGGGCCCTGGAGCATTTGGTGGCTTTCGAGCAGATCCAACGGTCCTTTGAGCTGAAGTGAGGGACCGTCCGTCCCCCCGCGTGTCCGTCCCGTGGTTCGATAAGCCTTAAAATTTCGACCACGTGCTTCCGCGGACGTCGGTGTGAGCGCAATTCACGTAGAAAAGAGCATGCGGTCGCGGATCCGATTGGGTCCAGGGTCCGCCCACCGGACTCACGACGTTGACCCAATAAACGGGCACGTTGTAGTCAATCCCGGGAGAATAATTCGGGCCGGGGCTCGGCGTCGTGGTGAAGGATTGAATGAGATTTATGAGTTGATAACTGGTGGAATGGGGGGTGCCTGGCAAGGAGGGGGATCGGGGAATTTCGTGGATGTATTTGGGGATGAGCTCGTCCCCCGACCACGGAAACATGCCTTCGTTGTCAACGTAATAGATCGATAACGCGCTTCGAAGGGCCCCCACGTTCCCCCGAAGCGTCGCTTCCCTGGCTTTCCGCACCAACTGCCCGAATTTGGGCAAGGCGATGGCCGCCAGGAGGCCGATGATGGCCACCACGAGCATGAGCTCGATCAAAGTGAAACCGGTTCGGGGAGCCCCTTGTTTCATGCCCTTAAGAGTAGGCCCCCGAAAACGGCAAGTCAAGAAGAGAGGATCCTGTTTTGGCCTGGAATTAAAAGAGACGATAGGCCTCGCATTCCATCCATTCTCTGGATGGGAGGGCGAGGAAGGGCCGTTACGGCCTGCAAGGAACGGAGAATCGTTCCGGGAAGCAAAAAGGACTATTCGGAAAAAGGACGTTGCCCGAAGGGGCCGTCCGGCGCGCGGGGGGCTGCCCGATCGTTGTTGTGGCGCGCCATGTCGCGATCCATCCTCGTTCGGTCGATTTGGGCGGTGGAAAGAAGGAATCGGGTTTGTTCAGGGTTGTAAGGCCACAGCGACTCGGCCCCGCGCTCATCCACGACGCGTTGATTGACCGAATTCCGCCGGACAAACACATAATACCGTTCGTCCCAATAGACCAACGACCAACCCCGGCGGGGAAACATCACGTTAAGGGCCTTAAGCGGAAAGGGCGTTGGTTCGGTCTCGAAAAACTCGTGGTCCGGAAACAAATCCGGCACGACGGCGAATTCGATGTGGTGTTCGCCCAGAAAGTCGGGCCAGGGGTTGCGGTTTCCCGGAACGCTCACCGCGTCGAGCATTCGGCTCTGGCGGACGAGCAGGGGTTGGAACAAGTATCGCCCGTCAATGAAATCCGGACGTCGTCGACCGAAATACCACGTCAGGAACCCCCCGTCGTCATACGCGTTGAACATATTCCCTGCCAGCCCGGCCCGATCGACGAACCGGCAGGCCCGAACGGGCCAACGGGACCATTCCACGACACCGCGCCAACGAAAGCCGCCCCAGGCCCAGATTTGAAGGGGCACCGCGAGACAACACAGTGCCCACAGCCCCCGATGTGTCCGCGAAACGGGATCGCGCCCGGGAAGCGTCGCGGGGCCCAGAGCGTCGGCCAGAGCGGGCAGCGCCACGATCGGAAGATAGGCGGTGCTTCGAATCGTTGAAAAAGTGAGGGCGCCAAAGCCCGCGACCAGGGGAGCCCAGAACAAGGCGTCCCTTTGTCCCCGTCGAAGCCCGTTCCCCAAAACCCCGGCGGTCAAGAGAAAAAGTCCCCAATAGGCCGGTGTTTTAAGCGGGTGGGGAAAGGCCCACTCCGCGATGAGCGTTCTGGAATCCGGCCATTGCGCGGCGTGTTCCGTGAGGATGGTGAACATGGACCACCCCCAGGGGTTTGCCAAGCACGCCGTGGACAAAAGGGTTGTGGATATCAACAACCAGCGGGAATAGCCCCGGTCCTCCCTCGCCGCCAGGGCCCCGAGCCAAAGAAGGCCGGCGGCGATCGGTCCGAACGCGAAGGCGCCGTGGGAGTTCACCCAGACCGTTTGAATTAAAACCAGTCCAACCAGTCCGCCCCGCCGGACGGTTTCGTGTCGGCGGGCTCGCTGAAAGATCAGAATCAGCATCGCCAGGCACAGCAGCGAGACCGTTTCCGGGCGCTCCAGCGGTCGAACCCCCAAGGTCACGGTCCCGAGAAAAACCAAAAGAAAGGCGACCGGGGACCCCCCGAGGAGGCGGCGGGCGCCGAGGGCCACCACGCCGTAGAGGGCCAGACCGACGACGAGCCGGGCGAGCCAAAGGCCGCCAAAACCAAAGGCGTGTTGCCCGGCGTGGGCCACGACATCGATCAACCAGTCCCCGTTGATCCAGGGACGGCCCGCAAGGGGGTGGGAAAAAACATCGTGTCGAAGGAGGGCGCCCGATGAGATTATTTCCCGACCGACGGCTAAGTGCCACCAAAGGTCGGGGTCTTGAAGGGGTCCATGCAACCGTTGGGCGATGAGCAATCCAAGACTGACCCAGGCGACCTTTTTTAGCCAATCGGGGCGACGAGCGAAGTCAAACGTGTCGCGCGAAAAGAGGATCATTTCCGGGCTGTGCCGCGAAGGGGCCGTGTGCGGATATTAATAAAGACTCCACGCAAAGCCGCGCGTGTCGGTGTGGGTGCAGTGGACAAACAGCGTTCCACTTGATGGAGAGTAGCTCCAGGCCCACGTGTTCCCGGGAGTCCAGTCCGATAGAGGAGAAAAGGGCCCCACGCCGTTCATCGCACCGTGGGTCGGCGCCGTCGGGACTTCGCACCGAGGGAATCTATCGATGTATCGGGATCCCACCGTCAGTGCGCTCAACGGGAGATCGGGATATTCCCCCTCGTTGTCGGCGTAGTAAATGGAGATGGCGCTTCGAAGACCGCCCAACTTTCCTTTGACCGAAGCTTCCTTGGCCTTGAAGACCAGGTTCGCGACCTTGGGCAAAGCGATGGCCGCCAGGAGGCCGATGATGGCCACGACCAGCATCAGTTCGATCAATGTGAATCCGGTTCCGGGAACGTCGTGTTTCATGCCCTTAAGGCTATGGTTGCAAAAACGACTTGGCAAGCATAGATGTGTCTGTTTCAGGTGGGACATGGATTTGATGGCGGGCCTTGGATTTTTTCAATCGAGTCCCCCCCCGGGGGGGCAATTTGTAACGCCCGCCGTTTACGGAAGACCGCCGCGGAGATTCGAAGAGGGGAACGAAAGGTTTATTCGGAAAAAGGGCTTTGCCAGAGGGCGCGGCCGACGAAGAAGGGGCCCAGGGACTCCATGTGCAGGGCCGTTTGCTGGGTTTTTCGCATTTCTTGAACGATGCGGGAAAGGGGAAAGAGCTCTTTCCCGATCAAGCCCAGCACAAAATCATTGTCGTTCCGGTCGATCCCGTGGCAAGCCAGGCGAATGTCCTGCACGAAACCCGCGTCGCCGAAGCGCATGCCGATCCGGGCGTGGTCCAGCATGATCTGGCCCTGTTCTTCCCGGGGCAGGTGTTCGAACGTGGCCTTGCGGCGCATGGGGTACCAGACGGCCCAGGGCCATTGGGCGTTTCGGGCGGCCCGACGGGGTTTTTTTAAAAGCCAATCCATCAAATCGATTTCGCGGCCGATGGAGTAGGTCCGGCCCATCATGGTCATATCGTGGCGCTGAGTCAGTTCGGCGAAAGGGCCGGTGCTGAGGGTCTTGCGAACGTCGGCGGTGAACAAACCAGGGTCCTCGGCGAAAAAGAGGACGCCGACGCCGTGGGGGTCGTGGGCGTCGAGGTAAAGGACCGATTCCAGGCCGGAGGTTTTAAGGGCCTCCACCAGTCGGCCCGTGTCGCGGCAACCGGTAAAAACCTGGAGGAGCAAATAGAGCCGGGTTTGGGCCCGTTGGGGCGCGCCGCCCCGGGGGGCGCCGACTTCGTCGATGTTCAGGGGTTCGGCCGCGGCGGGGGGATGCGTTGGATGGGTCATAAGGGTATTCTAGCAATTGGGGGAAGGAAATTCTTGGGGGCGGCGCGGGTTTTGGTATAATGCCGACTCCGAAGTTCTTAACAGTGGAACGGGACAGAGAGCCCGCCACCCATAGAACGCCGCCCTTTTGCACGTTGCCGATAGGCATCGTCCCTGTTTGTCGGAAGGGAGAGCAAAGGGACGGCAAGGCGGTCCCGGAACCATTTTGACCTGGGCAAGGACGGGCAGGGGGGCCCGGGGGGGCCGGGGCCCGGGGCGCCTTTGAGAGCAAAAGGACGGCAAGGCGGTCCCGGAGGGACCGAAACCCCTTGCCGAGGTAGCTCAGTCGGTAGAGCACAGGTCTGAAAAACCTGGTGTCGTCAGTTCGATTCTGACCCTCGGCACATTTTGAAACACGAAACGCCGCGTCCCTCCGGGGGCGCGGCGCTTTTGTTGGGGGCGGTCTGGAATGTGGGGGAGTCCCGTGATATAGTGGAAATCGCCCGCGTTTCCGGGCCGGGGAGGTTTATGATGTGGAAATGGACGGCGGACGCCGTCGCGCTGTTGCACGTGGCGTGGATAGCGGCCTTTGTCTTGGGGCCCCTCGGGGGCCTTCGTCGGCCGGGGGTCCGGGCGGCCCATCTGTCCTTGCTGTGGATCACGGCCGGGATGTGGCACTACTATTGCCCGCTCACCGTGATTGAAAACATGATTCGCGTTCAATACGACCCCGCCGGGGCCTATGGCGGAGGATTTTTGAACCACTGCCTGGAAAACATCGTTGACTTGACGGCCTATGGAAAACCCTTGGCCCTGGGGGTCTTGGCGTGGGCCGCGGCCTGGAGCGTGATTTACGGCGGGGTGTGGACGGGAGAATTAAAGAAAAAAGGGGCGTTGGCTACTTCGAAGAGGTAGGCGCGGCGCCCAGACGAACCGGTGCGTGGTTGTTGATCCAGCTCAAAAGCTTTTCCCGGTGGACTTGCTGCAGCCAGGAGAGGATGAACCAGGCTTCCCGCCCGTCTTTGGTTTTTAAAACGACCGCCGCTTTCTCCGGTTCCGGGCTCCGCTCGTCGAATTGAATCGAAACCACTTCCGACCATTTCATGGACGATTTCCCGTTGGGGCTTTGAAGCGTCACGCCCTCTTTGTCCAGGCGCCATTGAATGAGGGGCGGCGCGGGACGGGCGAGCCAGAGCCCGAGGCCGGCGGCCAGGGACAAGGCCGGCGCCCCGAGACCGATGATCCTCGGGGAGAGAAAGGTGAAGTGCAGGTGCCGGGCGCCGAATTCCGCCGCGGGCCGGCGGAAGGCAAAGAGGATCGGCAGCACAACGAGGAGCGCCAGCAGGAAAAACCGCGCCGTGGCCGGCCAGGTGGGCGCCATCCACATAAAAATAAGCGTGTCCGCCACTTCCAAAATCGTGTAACCGTGGGAGAGCATAAGGTCGGTTTCTAGTTTAGCAAACGTCCCGAATTAAAACACCTGGCTCGTTCCGAAGGTCACCAGCCAACGGCGTTCGCCTTCGATGGGCCGCACGGGCCGCGCCACGTCCAGTCGGATCACGTGCCCCAGGCTGGCCCGGGAAATGTGAAATCGAAGTCCGACGCCGACGTCCGCCCGAAGGTCCCGAAAGCGGACCGCCGCTTTTCGAGGCCAAGCGTAGCCCGCGTCGCCGAAGACCACGCCTCCCAAGCCGAACAAGTGAAGCACGTCCGGGAAAAAGAACAGCCGGTCCTCCGCGATGGCGGTGAAGAGCCGATTGCCGGCAAATTCGTTCAACGGGTACCCGCGAAGTCCGGTGTCTCCGCCCAGGAGCAGTTGGGTTTCATCGCCCGGCCGCACCACTTGTTCCCAGGCCGCGTGGGCCGTGAAGGTTTGCGCGCGGCTGAAGTGATTGTTGTATTCGACTTCCCACCGGCTTCGGGTGTTTTTCCACACCCCGTCCTCCCGCTGGCCCTCTCCGGAAACCGACGCCAAGGCGAAGGCCCCGGGACCGAGGGCCGCGCCGCGCCCGGCGACGGCTTTGGCGAAGGTCGCGTCGCCGGATTCCCGGAACCACCGGGACCGGGCGAACCCCACGTTGATCGTCAGCGTCGGTCCGAGGTTGATGTCCTCTTCCCGGTCGTAGGTCCGCACGTGGTCGACGGTGATGAAATTTTCCCGGTCCCATTGGACCGTGGGGCCCACCGAGTGGTACACCTGGTCCTCCCGCAGGCTGCGGACCGGCTGGGTGTCGAAGAGTTTGTTGTGGCGGTAGCCGTATTCCACCCCGATCCGGCGGATCCGTTTGGTGGTCGACCACAGGGACACGGCCGGGCCCGCGAAGAATTCCCGATTTTCCTTGCCCAGCCGGTTCACCTCTTCCCCGGCGATGAAGATCGGCGTTTCCGTCCGGGTGTAGCCCCCGGAGGTTCGGAGGGCGAAGGGCGTGACGCTGGAGAAAAACGGCCGTTCCACCCGAAGGGACCGGGCCGAGCCGTCGGTGGTGTCTTCGTAAAAACCGCCCAAGCGCCAGCGGGTGCCCAGGAGCGCCGGATCGTCATAGCCGACCGACCGGCTGACGCGACCGGCGGCCTTTTTGTAAACGAAATTCAAATCCTTCCCCAGGCCAAAGAGGTTCTTTTCCCGCAGGCCGAAGCGGTATTTCAAGTCGCTCCCGGTTCCCGAGGCGCTGGCGGAGGGCTGAGTGCTCCAGGTTTCCTGGGATTGGACCATGACGTCCACCCGCCCGTTGCCGACGGGCACGGGGACCACGCTCACGTCCCGGAGGCGCAGAATGCCCCGCAGGGCGCGTTCCGACTCCCGCGCCAAGGCGGGGTCGTAGAGGTCGCCTTCCTCGAACAGCAATTGCTGGTGAATCGTTCGTTCGGTGGTCGAAATGTGCAAGGCGTTGATCCCGCGGTAGACGCTTTTGTTTTCGGAGGGGACCGAGGTGTCGAAGATCCGCCGACGGATGATGTGGATCCGGGCGATGCGGTAGCCCCGGTAGCTGGGCGTCCCGGATCCCCGACGGGCGGGGGAGCGGGCCAGGAGGGTGTCGCCCCGGACGGGGGTTCCCCCCAGAAGGAGCCCGGCCAGCAGAAGACGCGCCCCGGCGGCGAAACGCCGGCCGAGGCCCGAAGAGGGGGTCATCTCCTGATTATAACGGATTTCGCCCGATCCTCCAGGGGACACGTCCGACGGCCCCCCGGTGAAATGTGGTAGAATCCGACCCACTCACCTTCTCAAGGAGTTTCGCTATGTCAGGCCATTCCCGTTGGGCGGGCATCAAACACAAAAAAGGCGCGCTGGACGCCAAGCGCGGCAAAGTTTTTACCCGGATCGTCCGGGAATTGACCATCGCGGCCAAAACCGGCGGCGGCAAGCCCGACCACAACCCCCGCCTTCGCAAAGCCATGGACGACGCCAAGGCGGCCAACATGCCCTTGGACAACGTCAAAAAGGCGATTCAGCGCGGCACCGGCGAAATCCCCGGCGTGGTGTTCGAGGAGATTTCCTACGAAGGCTACGGTCCCGGCGGGGCGGCCGTCTTTTTGACCGGCACCACCGACAACAAAAACCGCACGGCGTCGGAAATCCGGAAAATTTTTTCCAGCCACGGCGGCAACATGGGCGAATCCGGCTGCGTGGCGTGGATGTTCCATTCCAAAGGCCTCCTCACCGTGGACAAGGAAGCGTTTAAAGACGAGGAAAAGCTGATGACCGCCGCCCTGGAAGCGGGGGCCGAGGACATGAAAGCCGACCGGCCGGACGTCTTCGAGGTCATCACCGCTCCCGCCGATTTCGAAAAGGTGAAGGCGGCCGTGGCCGCCGCCGGCGTTCCCATCGCCTCGGCCGAGATCACGATGGTGCCCCAAAACATGGTGACGCTCACCGGCGGCGACGCCACCCGCACCATCGACCTCCTGGACGCCCTGGAGAACCACGACGACGTCAAAGACATTCACACCAACGGCGATATTGAAGAAAAGTAAAGCCGTGGTTCCGGGACCGTCCGCGTGAGGGTCTTGGGCATCGACCCCGGCGTGGCCACGACGGGCTGGGGCGTGGTGGAGCGGCGGGGCGACCGCTTGGTGGCCCTGGATCACGGGGTGATACGAACGCCCGCCAAAACCCCTCTGGCCGATCGCCTTTGCCTCATCGCCCGGGAACTGCGGTCCCTCGTGGCCCGGGTGCAACCCGACGCCGCCGCCATTGAAGAGCTTTTTTTCGCCAAGGAAAGCCGGAGCGCCGCCATCGTCGGCCACGGACGGGGAGTGTTGCTCCTCGCCTTGGCCGAACTGGGCCTGCCCATTCACGAATACAATCCCAAGCGGGTCAAAGTCGCCCTCACCGGCCACGGCGGCGCCGAAAAATTTCAAATGCAGAACATGATCCAACGCCTCCTGGGCCTGCCCGAAATACCCAAACCCGACGACGCGGCCGACGCGCTCGCCATCGCCCTTTGCCATTTGAACACCTTTGTTCCGCCCGCCGCTCTCGCGGGTCGGTCCGGCGGCGCGCGATGATTTCCCGCCTTCGAGGCTCCGTCGTGGAGAAAACCGCCGGGGCCGTGGTCGTGGACGCGGGCGGGGTGGGTTACGAGGTGGCGGTGGCGTCCGGCACCGCGGCCCGCTTGCCGGATTTGGGGGAAGAGGCGCGGTTGTATGTGGTGGAATCGGTGGCCATGTACGGCGGCGGAACCACCCTTTACGGGTTTTTGACCGAGGGGGAAAAACGACTGTTTAACGCTCTGCGGGACCACGTCCCGGGCACCGGGGCGAAAAAGGCCCTGGAGCTCCTGGACAAAGCTTCCGGCTCCCTCGTCGATTTTTACGGCGCCGTTGCCGACAAAAATGCCGGCGCCCTGGCGTCCCAATTCGGGTTCACCGCCAAAACCGCCGAAAAATTAGTGGCCGCGCTTCACGGCAAGTTGGACGCGGTCCCCGCTTCCGACCGTCCGGCCCGGGGCTCGAGCGCCCTGGAGGAAGCGGTGGCCGGCTTAATCGCCCTGGGCTACCGTGAACCGGCCGCCCGGGCGGCGGCTCAAACGGCCCAGTCCGGCGGGGCCGGCGGCGCGGCTCAGGATTTGATCCGCGAATCCCTGCGGCATCTGTCGGGAAGGAACTGACTCGTGGACGACCTCCGCTCCATCGCCCCCGCCGCCCAGGAAGGCGAACCGCCCCTCGACGCCGCTCTCCGTCCAAAAAAATTGGCCGAGTTCGTCGGCCAGGACAAGCTCAAACGAAACCTTTCGGTTTTCATCGGCGCCGCCAAAAAACGGAAAGAGGCGCTGGATCACTGCCTTTTTTCCGCACCGCCGGGCCTGGGCAAAACGACCTTGGCCCACATCATCGCCGAGGAGCTGGGCGTGGGGCTTCGCCAAACCTCCGGACCGGTGTTGGAACGGGTGGGGGACTTGGCGGCCATTTTGACAAGCCTCCAGGACGGCGACGTGTTCTTCGTCGATGAAATCCACCGGTTGAACCACTCGGTGGAAGAGGCCCTTTACCCCGCCATGGAGGATTTTTGCCTGGACATCATCATCGGCCAGGGCCCCTCCGCCAAAACCATCAAATTGCCGTTGCCGCGTTTCACGCTCGTGGGCGCCACCACGCGGGCCGGGCTCTTGACCGGGCCTTTGCGGGACCGGTTCGGCATCGTGGCGACCCTGGATTTTTACGAGGAATCGGATTTGGCGGTCATCGTTCAGCGGTCAAGCCGACTTTTGAACGCCGCCATCGACGGCGAAGCCGCCGGGGAAATCGCCCACCGCGCGCGGGGCACGCCCCGGGTGGCCAACCGCCTTCTGCGGCGGGTTCGGGATTTCGCGGATTTGGAGTCCGCCGGACGCATCGTGCCGGCCGTCGCCCGCCAAGCCTTGGACGCCTTGGAAGTTGACCGGGAGGGGTTGGATGCCGTGGACCGGAAGATCCTCCACGCCCTTTTGACCAAGTTCGGGGGCGGGCCCGTGGGCGTGGACACCCTGGCCGTCGCCGTCAGCGAACAGCGGGACACCGTTGAAGACGTCTACGAACCCTATTTGATCAAAGCGGGATTTTTGGCCCGCACCCCTCGGGGCCGCGTGGCGACGCCCCGGGCCTGGACGCACCTGGGGCTTTCCGCGCCGAAGGACCCCTCGGCGGTATCCCCCACCCTCTTCGCCCCGTGACGCCGCCGGTGCCGGCCCGCTTCAACCTTCTCCCGTAAATCCTCCCGTGCGCGCCCTTCGATTGGGTTTGGTCTTGGCGTTGTTGCCCGTGGCGCCCCTTCGGGCGGACCGCCGCCCGCCCTACGTTCCGCCGATTCTCCGCATCGGACTCCTTAAACAAACCACCTCGGTGGATTTGGGCCCCGGCGATTATTTATTGGAAGGCCCGGCCCCCAGAAAACGTTTAACCCTTAAGAAAGCGGCCCGGCTTCAAATCGCGGGGGCCGGGTTCATTGTGAACAAGGCACGGTGGGGAGCCTCCGTGATCCTCGCCCCCACGACTCCCGCCGACGAGGTCTGGTTGAACGGGCGTCCCTACCGGGGCCGGCTGGAAGTCACCCGAACGGGCCCGGCTTTCCGCGTGGTGAACCTGATTTCCGTCGAAGACTATCTCCGCGGCGTCCTTCAGATGGAAACCTCCGATACGTGGCCCGAGCAGGCCCTCAAAGCCCAAGCGGTTATCAGCCGCACCTACGCGCTTCGCAACCGCGGCCGTCACGGTCGCCAGGGGTTCGATTTTTGCCGGGAGCCCCACTGTCAAACCTACGGCGGGGCCCAGGCCGAACGCCGCCTGACCGACGCCGCCGTGGACGCCACCCGGGGCGAGGTTCTCGTGGACCGAAAACACCGCCTGGTGGGGACGGTGTACCATTCCTGCTGCGGCGGATCCACCGAATCGGCCGAGAACGTTTGGGAGCGGGGCGGCCAACCGTATTTGGCGCCGGTCTCCTGCAAATGGTGCCGGGGCTCGCCCCACTACACCTGGACGGCCAAGGTGTCCAACGAGTTGGTCACTCGGTCCCTCCAGACGGGCGGCGTGCCGGTGGGCACGGTGCGGGCCCTGGGCATTTTATCCCACACGCCCTCGGGCCGGGTGTACCGCGTCCGGGTCTACGGCGATCGCGACACCGTCGATTTAAAAGCCAACGTCTTTCGAAACCTGGTGGACCCGCGGCTCATTCGGAGCACCTTTTGGTCCGGGCTTTCCAAACGGGGCAATGTTTGGCAAATCCACGGCCGGGGGTGGGGGCACGGCGTGGGACTTTGCCAATGGGGCATGCGCTCCCTGGCGGAAAAAAGCATGAACTACGGCCAAATCCTCCGTTATTATTACCGCGCCGTTTCCATCGACGATTTTCGTGAATAACGGGAGCGGAGCGGGGTTTCTGGAATTTCCGGAGATACCCGAAGAGCTGATTGCCCAATCGCCGTCCCCGCGGCGGGACGCCGCCCGGCTGCTGGTTCTCCCCCGAGCGGGCGGGGAGGTCGAGCACCGGGTGTTTTCCGAATTGCCGGACTTTTTTTCGCCCGGCGACGCCCTGGTGTTGAACGACGCCCGGGTGATTCCCGCCCGGTTGACCGCCCGAAAACCCACGGGCGGGCGCGTCGCCCTCCTGCTCCTCAAACGGTTTCCACCCGAGGCGGGCGGGGAACGCTGGACCTCCCTGGCGACCCCGAAACCGAAACCCGGCCTTCGTCTCGTCTTGTCGGACGGAACCGCCGCGACCGTTCTGGGCCCCGCCCCCGACGGGGAGCACGAAATCCTCTTCGAGCGATCCATCGCCGGGGATTTGGACCGGCTGGGGCGTCCGCCGCTCCCACCCTACATCGCCGCGCCGGCTTCGGCCGAAACGGATCAACGGGACCGGGAGTACTATCAAACCGTGTATGCCGCCGACGGGCCCCTTCCCGACGACGGCCGGGCCCACGCTCCCGGCGCCGTCGCGGCCCCCACGGCCGGGCTCCACTTCACGCCGGCGCTCTTGGACGCTCTGCGGGCCCGGGGCGTCCAGGTCCTGTTCCTGACCCTGCGCGTCGGGTGGGGGACTTTCCGACCCATCGCGGCGGACTTCCGGGACCATCGCATGCTGCCCGAAGAATTCTATTTGCCGGCGTCCACCGCCGATGCCGTCAACGAAACCCGACGGCGCGGCGCGGCCGTCTGGGCCTGCGGCACGACCGCGGTCCGCGTGTTGGAATCCCAAGCCGACGAACAGGGACGCCTTCGGGCGGGCGCCGGCGAAACGGGGCTCTACATCGTTCCCGGCCATCGTTTCCGTATCGTCGACCGGTTGATCACGAATTTCCACATGCCCCGCCACACGCCGCTTCTGCTGGCCGCCGCCTTCGCGGGCGTGGATCTCCTTCGGGATTCCTACCGCCAAGCCGTCGATCGCCGTTACCGTTTCATGTCCTACGGCGATGCCATGGCGATTCTTTAGTCCCGCATTCGTTTACACAAGATTTACAATTCCCCAAGGGCGCGTTAACCTCCCGAAATTATCATTAGGTTGTTCCTAAGATGTTTGCCGATTCCCCGGGAGGGACGCCTTGCACCGATTAATTGCCTCCGATTGCCAATGCGACGCCTGCCGCCAACGGCGCGTCGCCTATCTGTGGGTTCGCGGCGGCCGACGGGACCACCGGTCTCGGCCCCCCCACACCGAAACCTCGAAACGACCCCCCGAAAAAACCAAATTGCGCCAATGGTGGAGCAACCTTTTCCGATGCGGATAAACGGCCGATCCTTTTCGACCGCGTTGCGCCGCGGCGCCCGCCCCGTTCTGGGCGGCGCCCTGGCCGCCGTTTATTTCCTGGTCAACGTTCCGGGGGTATACGCCGTCGAATCCAGCTTTTGGTCGGACCGGCGGGAGCGCGCCGGACGACGGCGGTCGCCGGACAATCCAACCCTTTTAGCGCAATTGCCGTCGGGGGCTCGTGCGCCGTTGGGGGACGCGGTCCTTCCCCCGGTCGCCGGTCGATTGTCCGAGGAGTCCCTGGGCGGCGCCGCCCGCCTTCCGGCCAAGACGCCCGCCTCCCCCGCCCTGCAACGGGCGTTCGGCTGGTTGCCCGCCGTGGTCGCCCCCTACGGGGACGTTCGCGACGTTTATTTGTCGCCCCGCCCCGGCGCGCCCACCATCATCCACCTTCAAGACGCCCACGAAATCGCCGAAGCCCAAAGGAACCTCGCGGGCCTGACCACGGCCCTGAAATCCGCCCGGGGGCTCTCCCTGGTGGGCCTGGAAGGCGCGGTGGGCGCCTTCGCCCTGGATCCCTATCGCCGTTATCCCAACGCCGACATCACCCGGGCCTTGGCGGACACCTTTTTGGGATTGGGCTATTTGACCGGCCCCGAAGCGGCCGCCGTGACCGGCGACAAGCCGCCGCTCCTCTGGGGCGTGGAAGACGCCGGCCTTTACCGGGACAACATTTCCGCCTTCGAAAATTCCGAACGAACCCGGGCTCGCGTTCAAGCCTTGGCCGCGAAATTGTCGGCCGCCGCCGACGAGGCTCGCGACCGTTATTACTCCCCCGCCCTTCGGGCGCTGGACGACCACCGCCGGGCCTACCACGAGCGGAAAGAAGGTTTGGCCGCTTACGCCGCGTATCTGTGGGGTCTGCGCAAAGGATCGCGGACCGAATTCGAGAACACGCGCCTGTTGCGGGAAGCCCTGCAATGGGAGGAGCGCCTCGACTTCGTCCAAGTCGAGAACGAGCGCCGGGCCCTGGTGGAGGGTCTTTCGCGCCGTTTGCCCGAGGACGCCCTGGCCGGACTGGTCCGGGAAAGTCTGGATTACCGGGCGGGCCGCCTCTCCTACGGGGACTACCACCGGTATCTCCGCCGTCTCTGCGCGGACCACGGGTTGGGGTTGGAGCGTTATCCTCAATTAAGCGCTTACGTGTCTTACGTCTTGTTGGCCGAGCGGATCGACCGGGACGGTCTTCTTCAAGAGCTGGTCGCCCTGGAAAAATCGGCGGAATCCGCCCTGGCGGTTTCCCCGGAGGAAAAGGCCCTGGTCTCCGTGCGCCGCGGTCTGACTCTGCTGGACAAATTAACCACCCACGGATTGACCCCGGCCGAGTGGCAGTCCTATCTGGTCGAAAGGCCCCGGTTGTTGGCCCTTCCCAAAACCCTTTCGACCCTGGTTCCCGGACGGATCGCCGGCGCCGACGCCCTGACGCCGGAAACCCTCGATTCCTTCGAGCGTTTTTGCTCCCGGGCCCTGGACCGCAACGGCGCGCTGATCAAAAACCTGTTGGAAAAAATGCGGGCCGAGGGCGCCTCGGCCGCCGTCCTCGTGGCGGGGGGCTTCCACACGGCGGGGCTGGCCCAGCTTTGCCGTCAACAGGGTCTATCCTACGCCGTCGTTTCCCCCCGACTGGCCAAAGTGCCCGCCGAGACCCGGCCCCTGGACGTGTTCGCCCGTTCGCCGCTCCCCTTGGAGAAAATCCTCGCGGGCGACGTCATCCATCTGGCCTACCCCCGGCTCGGCCAGGCCGCCGGCGAAGGATTGGCGGCCCAGGGCGCCGCCGCGGCCCGCCAGCAGACGGCCCAAATCCTCTGGGCGTCCTTTCAGGAATTTCTGGGGGGCCTCGCCACCAATTTTTCCGAAGGCGACCGCGACCGATTCGCCGAATTTGCCCGCCAATTTACCGCCGTGAGCGATTTAAGTGCCGACGTGTTGGAGTTGGGCGGGGGGATACGCGCTCTCGCCGTTCGGGTCACGGTTTCCAATGGGGACAAGAAGGAATTGGCGCTCCTGAGCGCCCCGGACGGCCGGGAAAACGTCTACGACCGCTTCGGCGCGGAGCCGGCCTTCGCGGGGCGGGTGGAATTGCCCTCGGGTCCCCTGGCCCTTCGGGTGTATGCGTTGAGCGATGTGTCCGGCCCGGGCCTGATCGGCCGGGTGGTTTGGTGGGGGGACCGCACACGGGGGTATTGGTCGGCCCACGCTCGGTCGTTGATCCAGCAATTGAATTTCCGGCTCGCCGGTTTGTCGGCCCCCAAAAAAGCCGTCGTTGAAACGGAGCTCTCCCTGGAGGAAGCCCACGGCCGGGCCATCGCTGAAGTTTCGGCCCGGTTGGGTCTGCGGACCCGGGAACTGGAACCCATCGCCCACCACATGGTCCGGGTTCGGGACCTCGCCGATCATCTGGCGCGGTCCCTCGGAACGAACGCGGAGGACATCGCGCTTCTCCGTTTGGCGGCGAGCGCCCACGACATCGGCAAATTCCACGAGGACTGCGTGGAGCACGTGATCACCCCCGATATCTTTCCCAAGGATTCCCCGGCGTTCCGGGCCCTGGCCGAACACGAACAATTGGTTTTCGACGTTCTGGGCCGGCAAAAACTCGTCCTGTCCGCGGAAGTGGCGATGATCCTCCGCGCCCACAGCGCCCTCGGGGCCGGGGCGAAGGAATCGCTGGACGCGGTGCCGGGCTTGACGGAGCGGCACGTCCGGCTGGCGTTGATTTTGTCGTTGGCCGACGTTTCCGACGGGTACCGCGACATGCACCGGCCGTACATTCAAGCCTTGGTGCAAAAAAGCGGTTTCCCGACGCTGGATCAACTTCGCCGCGAATTCCTGAAATACGCCGCCAAAGCGGCCGGCAGTTCCTACGCCGGGGCCCTGCCCGACGCGGAGTCGGTGTTCGCCCGGGCGGCGGCGGAGCCCTGGTTCGCCGCCGCCACGGAACGCACGTTGATCGAACACGTCGCCGGTTTGGTGGAAGCCGCCACGGCGGGCGATCCCGACGCGGAAAAAGCCCGGCGGCTTTCCCGGGAGATTTCATCCCACCGAATTCCCGCGTTGGCCACCCCGCCCGACCGGTGGTGGTCGGCGTTGGTCGAATCCCTTTTTGTTCGAGGCGCGACGGGCGATCAACGGGCGGCCGTCCTGGAGTCGCTGTTGACCACGCTCCAAACCGAAACGGCGGCGGGCCGCATCGATGGCGGTTTGGGGCTCGCGGGTCTGACCGCGGGCCTCCTTCCCGCCGGGCGGTCCCGTCCGGCCGCGGCCCGGGAAATTCTTTTGGCGCGGGAATGGACCTCCGAGAAAGCGTTGGCCAAGGACATCGACGCGACGGCCCAAGCCGTTCGCGAGCTCGCCGCGCAATACCCCGCGGTGGCCCCGGCGGCGTTGTCCTCGTTGACCAGTTACGCCCTGGGGGAAACCGAAGGCCACGGCGCCTGGGACGGTTCACCGGCCCGGCTGGAACTTTCCCGCCGAGGGAACACCCTGCGTCTCCGCATTGAAAACGACGGGGGGTATCCGCTTCCCAATCGGGCGCCCAAGAACATCCGCAACCGTTCCTTCACTCCCGCGACCGCGGAGCCGCTGATCTACAGTTCCCGGGGCGTGGAGTCCGGGTCGGGCGCCGGGACCGCCTACATCGCCGTTTACTTCCATCAAATCTATCAAGCGGGTCTTCCGGACCAACTCACTTCCCGGGCCCGATTGGCCTGGACCCAGCGGGCCCTGGGCGAAAATCGGTACCGCATCGCCCTGACGGTCCACCTTCCCTTGACGTCGGCGGCAACGATTCGGGGCGGCGCCATCCCCGCCGTCGCCGCTTTTTGGGAGCCCAAGTTCGTCTCTCTCCTGGGCGAACGTTGGGGCCGCTACTTTTATCGCGCGGTGGCCGGGCCCACCCTGGAAGACCTGTTCGGCGGGCTCCGCAACGCCGAATCCATCAACAGCGCGCTTCTCTTTCCGCTCCTCGTTGGTTTCTTGATGAATCTCGGGGGCGATCCGGTCCTGGGCGCCTTCGTTCCCGCCTTTATCCTGTTCTTTAACCGCCTGCTGTTCGTGGCGCGCCATCCCGAAGGCCAGCGAACCGAAGCCGGGTTCGTCGCCGCGCTGGGAGGCGCCGGGGCTTTTGCCGTGGCCTGGATGGGCGCCTTTTCTCCGGTGGCGGTGGCTCTCGGTTTCCTCGCGGGATGGTCCTTCCACGTCGCGACCAACGCCGTGTTCAATTTGCCCGTCCTTTTCCAAGGGAAGTCGAAGGAACCGTCGGCGCCCGCGGCCCCGGCCCGAACAAAAATTGGATTGGTCCTCCTGATGATGGGGACCCTTTTCCTCTCGCCCATGTACCGGGGCGGGGGGAGCGCCCTGATCGACGCGGCGGCCGACCGCTGGGCCGGGTTGGGCATCGCCGCGATCGGCCTGTTGATGTTGGCGACGTCGGGCAACCCCTTCGCGAACGCCAAGCGGGGAATCGACCGGATTTTGACCTCGTCCTTTGCCCAGGGCCTTTCCCGGCGCTGGACGGGACTGGTGCGCTGGATCGGCCGGAACAAAAGCCCCCTGTTGGCCGCGGGCTTCGCCGCCGCCCTGGGGTCCCTTTTCGGGCCCTCCAACCCCGAATTGATGATCGCGGCGGCCGCGGCCACCGGGACCCCCCTGGTGCGCCGGTCGGAACGCCGGGATCTGAACATCGCCTCGGTGAGCGTCGAGTTGGCCCCGCCCCACGGGGAGGTCAACCGGCAAATCCGGGGTCTGATGGCTTTCGGTCACTCGATCCTTCGCCGCAACGCGGCGGGCGGGTGGAGCGCGGAGAACCACCGGGGCGCCCTGTCCCTGACGACCCGCGACGGGGAGGACCTGTCCCGGGACGGCGTTCTCAACGATTTCGAAATTCACCTGGTGGGCGACGGGGCGTTCCGTTACCTGCACGTTTGGCCTTGGGGCGCCCAGGAGGGCCACGGCGGGGGTTTAAGCACCGTCGGAACCCTGAACCCCGTCAAACGCGTCTTCATCGCCCGGGGGTTGTGGGAATCCGACCGGGAACGGGCCTTGACCGTCCTGAAGCACGAAGCCACCGAAGTTAATTTGTGGTGGGAGCATTCGCTCAAGTTGGGTGACGAAAAACAAATCGTCAGCGTGGACCGAAAAGCCGAGGCGCTGGCCGCCGTCGCGGCCTTTCGCGGGCGCCCGCGCAAAAAAGCGGACGCGTTGGTCGCGGCCGACGCCAAATTGCCGACCATCCGCGAATGGATTCGGGCCAACGCCCTGGGGGCCGTGGTGGCCCTCACCAACCGGTTTCACAACATGGCGAACCGCCGCTACCGGACCGAACACCCCATGGATTTCATTCCCCTTCCCAACACCCTGAGCGGTTCGGTCGCCATGGTGAGCTGGGAGCACCGGGACTTTTTCAAGAGGGGCGGCTTGGGCGACGCCATCAGTGAAGCGTCCTTCAATCTGGCCAAGCTGGGCCAGGACGTGGACCTTTACATGCCCATGCACAAGGAAATGGAAAACAAGGTCCCCTGGGTCGACACCCACCTCACCGTGCCGGTGGCGACCGCGGGGGAACGGGTGGTCTTCCATCTGTTCCGAACCGAGATCGACGTGCCGACCCCGGGCGCCGGCCGCTTAACGGTGTACGCGCTGAAAGACGTCACCCCGCGGTCCGGCGACACCGAACGCTGGCGGCTCTTCCAGTACGGGTACAACCCCCCCAACGACCTGCGGTATTACGATTACCCGCTCAAGGAATCCGCCTTGGGAGCCAAAGCGGTGGTGGAGGCCATGAAATTGGTGAGCGGTGACCGGCGGGGCCGCGTTCGCTACCGGGCCGTCAACGCCCACGACTGGCAAGCCGCTTTGGTGCCCGTGCTCATGAAAGGGGACGCCTCTTTCGCCGGCGTCGGTCGCATTTTGACCGTTCACAACGGGGCGTACATGGGGAATTTCCGCCTTAAAAACGACGACGGGACCGACAGCTACAACCAGGAATTCCTCCGGGGGTTGGGCCTTCCCGCGGGCTACGATCGTTTCGGTCCCGGCGACCCCATTGAATTTCACGGCCAGATCGTTCTTCAGAAGGCGGCGCTGCTGGCCGCCCACAAGATCAACCCCGTCAGTCCCCAATACCGCAACGAATTGCTGAGCCCCGATGACTACGTGTTGCCCGGAAACACCCGGGACATGGCCGGGGTTTACCGCGCCCGTCAAGCCGATCTGGTCGGCGTGATGAACGGGTTGGACGACGACATCTGGAACCCCGAGCGGGACCCCGCCATCGCCGACGCGCCCTACGCCTACACCCCCTTCGTCGCCAGGGACGTGCGCGAGAAAAAACCCGCCAACAAGTCGAATTTTCAAAAAGCCCTGGGGTTGACCGTGGATCGCGATGCGCCGATGCTCTACACGTGCGCCCGCCTGTCGGAGCAAAAAGGGTTCGATTTCGTGGCGGACGCCATGGAAGGCTTGTTGACGGAATTTCCCAAAGCGCAGTTCGTCCTCATGGGGGACAGCGACAACTCGGAAATGGGCAACGACCTCGCCCGGCGATTCACCGATTTCATGACACGCTACCCGGGCCGGGTTTGGTTCGGGCCTTTCGGGGGCCGCGGGGGGTGGGAACATTACATGGGGGCCGCGGCCGATTTCGTTTTGTCGCCCTCCCGCTTTGAGCCCTCCGGATTGACCGAGAAAAAGGGAATGCGTTTGGGCGCCGTCCCCATCGTCCGGGCCGTGGGGGGCCTGCAGGACACCGTCGTCGATCCGCGGGAGGACGCCGACAACGCCAACGGCTTCAAATTCATCGAGCCCACGGGCGCCGCTTTCGGCGAAGCCGCCCGCCGGGCTCTGCGGGCCTACGAGGCCGGCCACGGTCAACGTTTGGGCGACGAGCCCAACATCGATCTGCTCCAGCAAAACGCCATGCGCACGCCGAAATCCTGGGAGGACGTGGCGCGGGAGTATTTGGGACTCTATTCGGCCGCCCGGGACGCCGCCCACGACGAATCGACCGCCGAAGTGGCCGCGCGCCGCCACGCCGTTCCCCCCGCCGCTCCGCTGATCGGCCATTTGCCCGCGGGCGTCGACTTGGGCGCGATTCGCCTGGAACGGGGGGACGAAGTCCGCGGGGCCCTGGCCGACCTCGAGGAATGGATGGCCACGGTCGTCAGCGGCCCGCCGCCGACGCTGGCCGGTTCCCGCCGGGGCGAGACGATCCCCCAAACGTTGGATATGCTCCGCCAGGAACTCGGGGCTTTGTCGTCCGACGCGGACGCCGGCCTTTTCGACGCCGACGCGTTCCAGCGCGAATCGGCCGGGCGGGTCCTGGGGTTCGGTTTCGCCGAAACCAAAACCGCCACCGGCCGGGCGCGTTTGGGATTGAGCGATGAATTTTTCAACCCCGACTCCGTTCTTTATCCCCACCGTCGGGAGGCCCTCTTTCACGAAGCGTACCACGTCGTCCTGGGGGTGGCGGACAACTCGACGATCCATCGCGACGCTCTGCGGATTCAGGCGGCCTTGTTTTGGGGCGTGCCGGTGGAAGAAGCCTACGCCCTTTCCCTGGAGCAATTGGAGGCTCATCCCAAGAACGCCCTCGGTCGAGCGCTTCGGGTGCGGCGCCTCCTCCGGGATTTCCGCGGCGAAGACGTCAACGGTTTGGCGGACCTGCTTGGGGAAAAACTCGAAAACGGCCAGCTGATTCCTTTTCTGACCGAGGCCGACGACGCGCTCAACGCCCCCCTGGCCCTGTCCCCGACCGCGTTGGAGCGTCGAACCTGGGAGCGGGTGGACCTCATGCGCCGCCTCGAAGGCCAACCGCCCAGGGGCCGCGGCGACCTGGACCCCCGCTTCCTCGAAGCCCGGCGCGCCGAAGAGGATTGGTCCAAACCCCTCATCGAATCGGGTCCCGTGGAAGCCCCGCAACCTCTGCTGAAAGCCATCGCTCTTTTAACGACCGAGCAGGAGGATCGCCTCCTGAACGAGTTGAGCGCCGCCGTCGCCCAGGATTCCGCTTTGGCCGACCGGCCCATCGTGGACGACATTTTTTTAATGACGGGACGGATCCCCAAGGGGTGGGCGAAGCTGCACGGAATCGCTTATCAGCGCGTTTACCATCTTTCCGCCGAAGGCCGGAAGGTTTGGGCGGGAGGGCTCGGGCCCGTGCAGGTGTTCCACAGCGACGCCGAACGGCAAATCACCCGGGATTCCGCATTCGACGTGGTGGACATCGAGCCCGATTACACCCACCGTCGAACGGCCGAAGGCATGGTGCCCGCCGAGCGCGCGCGGCCCTCCACCCCGTTGAAGCCCTCCTTGGAGCCGCCCTTTGACCTGGAAGTGAAGTTCCAGGGCCGGCCCGTCAAAATTCGCGTTCGGCCCATGCGGGGCCCCGAAGGCAATCCCGTCTACCTGTTCCGGGACAATCCCGACGGGGACGCCCATTTCACCAAACAGCTTTACGACTATCGGCCCAGCGGCGACAACCCGGCCTCCTGGGAGGAATTCACGGCGTTTTTCGGGGTGGCCACGCTCGCGGTCATCGGCCGGTTGGAGGAAAATCGCTCCAAGGCTCTGGGCGCCCAATGGCGTCCGCCCGTGCTGCACGGCAACGACGCGCAAACGGCCATGGCCATCGTTCTCCTGGCCGAAATCGTCCGGGGGGGAAATCCCCGGTCCGAGGAATTGGTGCAGTCCGTTCCGTTCCTGGCGAAATTGGCTCCCCTGGCGGCCCGTACTTTTAAAACGCATACCTACGGGAACCGCCAGGGCTACACCTGGGGGAGGCCCGAGGATCACTACGGGGTGGCCTCCTATCTGAGCGGAATTCCCGAATGGGACCACCAGCGATTGAATTTTTATTTTGCGCGCCGAGGGCCCGAAGCCCACGGGTATCCGGACGTCACCGCGGCGGCCATCGCCGCCACCCCGGGTCACGCCCAGGCGGTGGCCCGCAAGCACGGGTGGGACGTCATGCGGAAATACGACGATCCCCAATCGGTGGTGGGCATCACCAACGGCGCCAACCTGAAGTGGTCGGCGGGGCTTTTTTGGGATTATTTGGACGAGGTGGGGCACGAAAACGCCGACCGCCTGCGGCCCACCGCGGAACAGGTCCGGGACGCCAAACGGCTGGCGAAGGAGCGATTTTTCACGGATTTGTTGGTCCATCCGCAGCATGTGGAAGAGCAATTCTACCGGCGGTTTCGATTCATTTTGAACGATCCGGCCAAACGGGGGGAGCCGACCCCCGCCGTGGACCCCGCCCTGTTGAGCCAGCCGACGGTGGGTTTTGTGGGACGGCTGGTGAATGAAAAATTCAACATGAACCGCGGCTGGACCACCCGAAACATTGAAGAACTCGTCAAAGCCGGCTACAACGTCGTGTTGTTCGCTCCGATTCAGCAGAAAAGCGACCCCACCAGCCCCAGCGCCGCCATGGCCCGGACCCTGGAGGCCCTTTCCGGAAACTTGGATCGGGAGTGGCGGCCGGGACACGGCCGGCTGATTTACATCGATTCCCGGGATTCGGAACTGAAAAAATCCGCCCTGGCCTCTTTGGATATCCTCGTCCTCGATTCGGACAAGGACACGGAAGCCAACGGGTACACGGAAGTCGCGGCCTCCGCCTCCGGGGCCCTCGTTCTGTCGCCGCCCTTTCACAACGGCGAAGGGTTGATTCGCGGCCAAGGAATGCCCATCGATTTCTCGCAACCCGGCCACGGAAACACCCTGATCCCCGACAATCAAAAGCCGGAATCGTACGTGGCGGTCTTGAAGAAGGCCCTGGAGGTCTACCAACAGCGTCCCATGGATTTCGCCGCCCACCAGGCGACCTCGGTCCGTCTAAGCCGCGTGCTGGAAGCGCGTCTCACCGCGGCGGCTTCCCTGCGGGATTTCAACTTGAGCTACTCCCTCCCCCTGGGGGTCGCGACGGATCCGTTGTGGTTCGGCGGGGTGAGCGTGGCCGAAAATCAACCCGCGAACCTGGAAGCGTGGGTGCGCGTGCGCCCGGGCGTGGATGCCACCCACTTGGACGTCCGGGCCCGTCTGGGCGAAGTCCCCGCGGGCCCCGCCTGGGGCGGGGAATGGTCCAACGGCCGGGAAATCCGGCTGGAGCCGGCGGGCCCCGCGGTCACGGCCGCGGACGGTACCGTGGCCCTGCGTTTTGCGAAATCGGTGGAACTTCCCCGCGGCGCCTACGAATTCGTCGTGGAGTCCCGGGATCGCCGGGAACCCCGGTATTGGGTCCTTCAGGACGGCATTCGCTGGGGGCAAAACAACCGTTTGCTGGTGGGAACCCCGGCCCCGACCGGCGCTCCCGCGGGTCTTCTGCCGCTTTGGCGGCCCGTCATTCAGAATTTCCGGTTTGCCGGCTGGTCCGACCGAACCACCGTCCGGGTCCTGGGCGTGGTCGAAGAACTTTTCCTGATGGGCGCGGTCACGCTCCTGGGCCGGGTTTTGGAAATGACGTTGGGTCTTCCCAGCGGCGTGAGCTTGTTGCTTTCCGCCGGGACGGCGGTGGCTCTCTTCCCCCTGGGTCACGTGGGCGGCGTTCACTTCTTTGAACCCAGCGGGCGCCTGAAACTTTATCAAGCCACGGCGCGGGATTTAACGAAGCTCACGATCCTGGGGGCCGGACTGCGCACCGTCCACCTCGGTTTGGCCCTGGGTCTGCCCTGGTTGCTCACGGCCCTGGCCGGCGCTCCGATTTTGGGCCCGCCGGGCGCGTGGATCGAATTGGCCGCGCAACTCCTGCCCTTTTTGGCCGTGCCCCTCCTCCACGGCCGCTACAACGCCAACCCGCCCCGGGGATGGCCGCTGGGGATCCTCTCCTTTCAGCACGCTCTTCTGGCCATCCGCTGGGGCACGACGGTCTCGGCCGGATTCTTTGAGCGCTTCGTTCCCCGTCAAGGCGTGCCCGTGGGGGACGGGTACATTTCAAATCCTCGCCGGACGGCGCTCATCGACCGGACGGTCGCGGCCCTGGCCGGCATGGCCGACGCCCGACTCAACGGCCTCAACCCCCTTTCCCTTAAGGGAATCCTCGACATTGTTTTGAAAAACGTGGAGCAACACGGCGTTCCGGGGGCGGACGCCCAGGCCGCCGCGCGGATCGACGGCGGGGATTTTCTGTTGGAAATTCGAAACGAAACCATCGCCCCGTTGTCGCCGGAATTGAACGGTGAATTTTCCGTCGGCCGGAGCAACCCCCGCGTGGCGGTCGAAAACCGGTCCCCCGGAACGGGGTATGGCATCGGGGTGACCCGGTTGCCGGGTTTGGTCCGGGGCTTGTACGACGTCGGCGCCGCCGATTTCGCCGAGCGGGCCCGATGGTCCTGGACCACGGACGCCGCGACCCGGGAAGTCGTTTTTCAATTGCGCGCCCCCCTTCCGCCCGCGCCCGCGGCGGGGAAAGCCCACGAATTTGTTTCGGAATGGGAAATTCCGGGCGCCGTTCCCGAAGCGCCGGCCCCGGTCCCGATCTGGGGGTTGGTCGGCCGTCGGTTCGTGGCCCTGACGGCCTCCGTGGCTCTCTTTATGAGCGGATTGGTTTCGGATTCTTCTCGGGCCTGGTCCCATCCGGTTTCCCCGGCGACCCGCGAAGCGTCGGCCGTTCCCGCCGGCTCCGATCAACCGTCCGCCTTGCTTTCCGCGGGGGCGATGGTCGTTCCCCTGGCCTCCCGCCGTCGGCGCAACGATTTTTGGCATCAAGTCGAAGCCGGGAAACACCCGGGTTGGCGGCTTCTGCGCGTCCCGGGGGCGAACGGCGAAACCATCGAAGCCGCGGTGAAGGAATCCGGCCAGGGCCCCCTGGTGGTCTGGAATTACGGCGGCGGGGCGGGTCCCGTTTTGAATCGGCAAGCCGATTGGTTCGCCAACCGGCCCGGGGTGGTCGTTCGCCGGCGGGACGCCGACGCCCACGTCCTGGTGGGTCAAACCGCCGGGGACACCGTCACGGTTTTGGAACAAATTCGCTCCCGCGGCGGTCCGGATTGGTCGGACGGCGGCGCCCTCGTCGTGGGGCATTCCTTGGGCGCCCACGTCGCCACCACCGTGGCTCTGCGCCTTCAAGCGATGTCGCCGGGGGCCGTGCGGGGGGTCGTTCTTCTCAATCCGCCGGTGCCCAATGGCCTTTGGTATTCCATGTTGATCGGCTGGCTCTCCTTCTTGAAGGGCGTCAGCGAGACTTTGGATTCCTGGATGGAGGCCGCGCGCTTCTCCTCCGCCTCCCGTCGGTCCCTTCGCCAACAG
Source organism: Elusimicrobiota bacterium (assembly GCA_016722575.1). NCBI lineage: Bacteria > Pseudomonadati > Elusimicrobiota > Elusimicrobiota bacterium. The sequence goes on from JADKIY010000001.1 coordinate 718,322, forward strand.
GAATCCCAGTGGTGGGGCCATTTCATCGAAAACTGGATCCCCTCGGCGGACGACGCTCGAACGACGGCCGACGCCCCGCCGGCCGTCCCCTGGGCCCTCTTCAACGGGTGGGACCACTTGCTGTCCGAGTCCCGGGCCCTGGGGAATTATTTGGAGACGACGCTGGCGGAATGCTTGGCCGAACTTTCGCGACTGCCCGCTCCGTTGCTGGTGGTCGGATCCCCCCACGATCCCCTGTGGGGGGAATTCGCGGCTTTTTATCGCGCGCTCCACCTTCGCGAGGTCGGCGAATCCGACGTTCTTCCGGAAACGGCCGCCCGGGCGCCCGCCCGCTTGTACGTCGAATTGTCGAACGGCGGCCAGGACGTATTGGCGGAGCACTCGCCCCACATGTCGGCCCGCGCCGATCGGCTCAACGCGATTCTGGAGTCCTTTGCCCGGGCGGCCGACGGCCGCGGCCGCGCGGTGGGAGCCATCGGCCACCGCGTGGAGTTGGATTCGATTCGCTGGGGTCCCGACGGCTCCCTGATTTTCGCCCTTCAGCGGCCCGGCGGCTTCCCCCGGGACCTGCCCATCCTCTCGGCGACGCCGACGCGTTTTTCCGTTAAAGAGTCGATCGGCCGCCTGCGCCTTCGGGGCGGGGACCGCGGGACCCGATCCTCCGCGGACCCCCTGCGGCCCTTGGCGGATCTTTTGGACCAACGGAGAATGTCGGCGCCCGCGGTCTACCGATTCGAGGATTCCCCCTTTAACCTTCGGGGGCTGGCTTTCGCCGGCACGGGGCTTCACAACGCCGCCCTGGCGATTCACCAGGACCTGGCCCAATCCCAAGCGATCCGCGATCTGGCCATCCTCCACGAATTCCTCGAATACCTCTCCGCCAAAGGCTTCCTGGTCTACCGCTACGCGGCCGAAGAAGGGCTTCTTCGGATGAGTTTGAAAGTCCCGGGGACCTGGAGCGACTTCCAACGCCGGTGGGAGATCGAACTGCCGCCGGCCGCCGCCGCTCTGGCCGCCCGGGGGGCGGAACGGGCCCACTACTTCCACCGCGCCCTGACCGCGGCCGCCTTGAACGACCTGGATGGGGAATTGACCCGGACCATCCGGGAATCGGTGCGCCGACGGTTGCGGGTGGTGTCCGCGGCGAACGTCGGCGGTCGGGATAGAACCCTTCAGCCCGTTGTTCGACGCCTGCGCCGCAACATGGAATCCGAGCATTTCATACCGCTCCTGGCCGAGTGGCTCCTCCACACGGGGATCCCCCGGAAGGACGGGTCCTTCAATTTGTTGCGCATGGAATTCCGGGCCTTTCCCAGCGGCGTGGTGTTGGAACGGCACGGCACGCTGGAGGAGCTCGACCTGAAAAGCCGCGGTTTTCAAACCGTTCGGTCCCTCCGTTCCGGGGACGTGGTCGTCCTTCCCTATTTGTTGAGCCAATTGATCGACGGTTACCGCCAACGCGTGGCCGAAACCGGGAAAGAACCGGACGACGTTCATCCCAACGCCCTGCTGATGGATTTCCTCACCGCTCTTCCCGCCGGGGTGGTGCTGGCCTCGGTGGAGATGCCCTCGACCCTCGGGCAGTGGGGCCTGGAGGGGGCGCCCCTCGAGGGCTGGCTTCGCAATCACGCGCTGTGGGACGTGCCGCTCTGGCGGTTCATCCACGACACGGGTTGGTTCGACAACGTCTTGCCCCGGGCCGTGCCCCTCGACGCCCTGGACGGCGACCGGTTGAATCTGGACAACGGGACGTTCCTCACGCTCCAGGTCAAGCGGGATTCCCGGCTTCCGTCCGGCGGCCGGGCGGCGACCGGCGCCGTGTTGTCGCTGGCGTCCCCGAAGGGCGGGGACGGCGCTTTGTCCTCCCTCCTGACGCGCCGCTGGACGGAAAACGTTCTTCGACGGTGGGGGTTCCAACCGTCCGATCGATCCGTTCGCCTCGTCGCCGCCCTGGGCGTGGCCTGGTGGTACGAATTTCCGCGGACCCTCGCGGCGACCCGATTGGCCGATTTCGTTTACGAACACCCGGGGCCCCGGTGGATTCGTGTCGCCGGTTTGGCGGCGGTTTACGCGACGATGGGGTGGGCCTTCCTGGAAACCCTTCAATTCATGACCGGTCAAGCGAACCTCGTGCGTTTCGTCGCGGCCACGGCGGCGGCCCTGTTGGCCAATCCCCTGGGTCATTTCGCGTGGAATCTCGTTTTCGTTTGGACGGGGTGGGAACTGACCCGCGGTTCCGCCGTCCCCGCCCTCCCCATCCGCGCGGCCGGCCGTTCCCGGAGCGGATGGCGGGTGAAAACGGATTTGAGCGAACTGGAATTCCGTAACCGGAACACCGCGCCCGAAACCTGGACGCCCATTCCCCTTAAAGCCGAAGACAACGGAAGCTCCGCCCTCCCCTTCCTTCGACGCCCCTACGAACTTTTCCCCCGGTCCCCCCGCCGGGAAGGACCCGACGCCCCGAGCACTTCGGAAGTGGCCTACCTCCGGGTCGTCAAGGCCCTGGAATCCCTCGGCGCCTTGACGCCTCGATTGCTTTCGTACGACCCCGCCGCCCGGTTCCAGACCCCGGGCAAATCGGAACTTTTCGGACTGCGGGCGTTCTCCCATTGGATGCAAAAAAGCGACGGGGACTTGGTGGGCACGCCCGAGGGGTTGTCCTTCGTCGTCCTTCCCGCCGAGCTCTTTTCGGACCCCGCCGTCGCCCCGGCCGATCGCCGGGAGTATCTCGGAACGGCCGTCCTGATCGAGGCCATAAAAATTTTGCGTCTGGCCGGTCGCCTGACCCTGACCCTGGAGCGGGACGAACGGGGACCTTGGTTGTTGCTCTCGGTAACGAACGCCCAGGGGCGGGTGGAAACTTCGCGCTTCCTGGTGTACGGCGAGGTGGCCCGCATCCTAAGCCACCACCGGGATTTCCACCATTTGGCGCGGGCCCTCGTCGCCTATTGGATCCCGACCGCCGAAAAACGATTGAACGATTTTCTGGTGGCCCGGGACCTTCGCGGCTACGTGGAGATTTCGCCGGCGGCCGCGACCGCCGCCGCCCGCCCGCCGGCCCCGTGGGGCCGGGTCGCGGCGGCGCTTTTGGTCGGCGCGGCTCTGTCCTTCGGTCTGCCCGGAACGGATTTCATTTCCACGGCCGCCGCGGCGACCTGGACCCCCGCTTCCCCCGTCCGGTGGTTGGATCCGTCCTTCGTGGCGACCGCCCTGACCTTGATTTTGCTCGCCGCGGCGGCGACGGTGGAGCCGCTTCGGGCCGGACTCCGCCGGTGGCCGGACCGCCTGGCGGCCGCCAAGGATTCGATTTTGATGATGGCCACGAGCCGCGGTCCCCCGGGCGGCCGCGGTCGCGGCGGGAATGGAAAACTCGGCGGAGAAGGCCCCCGCGTACCGGCCCGTGAAAAGGCCGAATTGCTTTTCAAGTTCAATGGGAAAATCGCCCTGGCGCGGAACGCCGGGGATTTTGAAACCCTCCGGGAAATATCGAATTGGGTGAAAGGCCTATCGCTTCGCCACGATCCCGACCTGGAGGCCGCCGTCCAACGATTGATCGCCGTCCACGACAGCCGCCGGGATTATCACTGGCGGCGGATGATCGGCAACGAAGAGCCCGCCGCGACGATCCAAGACGAATTGAAGTCCCTTTTGTTGAGTCGCCTGGGTTGGTCGCCCTCCCGACCGGCCCCCGCCGAAACGGAACGCCGGGCGACCGTTCTGTCGGCGGAAATTTTCAGCCGCGATCCTCGCAACAGCCGGGAATTGGATCAATGGATCGGCGAGGCCGTAAGATCATTGAGTCGGGACCTCCCCGCCAACGGCGGTTTGGAGCCGGCGATCCCCGTCGTTCCTTCCCCGTGGACGGGCGTGGCCACCGAAATAAAATCCGCGTCGGGCGAATTGCTGGCCACCATCCAAAAGGACGAGAACCGAAACGGATGGGTTCGGTTCTACGATGCGTCGGGTCGTCTTCGCCGGATGGAAAGCCGGGATCCGGCCCGTCCCGTCGTGGTTGTGAGGGAAGTCGGCCCCGGGGGCCGGCTCGACACCGTGATCGGCGGGCCGCGCTCGGCGGGGGGCGCTCCCCTGTCCCCCGTGTCCTTGGAGACGGACCGGTTGATCGAGGCCTTGGCGAATTACCACCGGTGGATCGCGGACTACGCGTCCTCCTTGCGGCGTCAAGGGGTTTCCGTGGAAGAAGCGACCGAGGCCGTGGAGTCCGCCCTTCGCGCGGGTCGCTACCGTTTGGCCGAACTGGTCGTGCGGAGCTGGCTGGACCTCCCGGGCATGTACCGCCGGGCGGTGAACGGCGAAGAATCCTACCCGAACGAATTTCAAAGCCCACGGTTTCAGGGGACTTTTGCCGATTTTGTCAGAACGGTCGGGGAACGGGGGGCGGTCCACGGCCTGAACAGCGCCACCTTGAAGGAGAATTCGGACGGCTCCCATTATTTTGTCCACGAGTTGATGCCGTTTACCTTGCTGGAAAACAGCATCAATTATCACTTTGCGAACATGCGCAATGACCTCAGCCCGGCGGGGGAAAACGAGCGGCCCGTCATCCTCTTCTTCGACATTGAGAAGTTGCCGCCCTTGTCCATGAAAAACCCGCTGGAAGTCAAATTCCGCGAAATGGTGGAAGCGCCCTTGGTCGCCCTGCGGCCCGAGAGTCGGCGGGTCGCGGAATCCCTCGTTGGCCCCCTCGAAGGATCGGGGGCGACGGCCGACGTTCGCCGGGCGCTGGACGACGCCGCCGGGTGGGCGCCGACTCCGGGGGCGGGACGAGCCCAACGGGGATACTCCCTGCCAATCGTTTTGGTGGGTTTATCGTTGGGGACTTTGGTGGCCCTTTCCGTGATTCCGTGGATTGGAATTTTCCCGTCTCTGGCGGCGGGCCTCCTCTCCGCGATCGCCGTTGCCTTGGCGGCGGAGAATTTGTTGATCCTCCCCGGCATCCGGTACGGACCTTCCCGGGCCGCTTTCGAGACCCTGCGCCGGGCGGTGGCGGCGACCCAAACCATTCCCGAGGACGACCGGGCCCTGGCCGACCTTAAGAAATCGTTTACGGAGTTTAAGGCCGCGATGAAGGAATCGGCGGGCGGGATGCCCGACGCCTCCTCCTACCGCGCCTTCATGTGGGCGTTTTCCGACGGTTTGGACGCCGTGGTTCGGGAAGTGTTCCGGCGCGCGGCCCGGAAGCACCGCCTCTTGAACCGCACGGCCCTGATGGCCCACGGCAGTTACGGGTCCCGTCGGCCGGGCCTGATATCGGACGTCGATTTGCACCTTCTGCTTCCGAACGACTTGGCCTACCCGGCCCCGGACAACGAGACGGGCGCCGCCGCCGAGGCCCTGTATTACGGATTGGAAAAAGTCCTGAGCGCCCAGGACCCCAAGCCGCTGAAGGATTATCAGCACGCCGGCGACGTTGAGCGCGCCATGGCCTTTTGGGAACCCAGGTCCCATGAGATGGGGAGTCTCTACACGGGCGTGGACGCTCTGCGGGTCTACGGGTTGAACGCGCGCCCGGTGGCCGGCAACGCCCGGTTGTTCGAGGAGGGCGTCCGGCCGGGCTACCGGCGCCTGCTTTCCCGAAATCGGCGCGAAATCCTGCGCGGGGTGATCTTGGAGAGGGAGGCCCAATTTGAAAGGGCCGATTCCAGCTTGCTGCGCCCGGATTTCAAGGCCGGACTCGGGGGGGTCCGAGAATACGACGCCATCACTTGGATGAGCCGGTTCCTCTTTCCCCGGGGGGCCGAGGGGTTGGTCGGCCTTCTGTCGGGCTGGGCCGTTCTGGCGATTCAGCGTCGGGTGTCGCTCGGGCAACTGCTCCGGGCGCGGCAAGCGTTCCTTCGTCAAGCGCGCCTTCGGGACCGGCGCGTTGAATTCGAATCATTGACTCGCCCGGAGAAAATCCAATACGTCCAGGACGCCAGCCTCTTGTTCGACACGTTGGTGTCCCTTCAGCAGTCCTTCTGGCTCGAGGTGCGCCGACCCGAGGACCCGGAATATTTGCCCTTCTTTTTGGCCAGCGCGGGCTGGCGTCCGCCTTCGGCCACGACCGTCCAAGGGGCATTGGACGACGCGCTTTCGAAACGACAAGGCGGGGTGGTGGCCGTCGGGGCGCGGCGTTCCGGGGCCGACGGCATGGCCGAATTCTCCATCGAAGTCCTTCGGGACCGGCCCGGCGTTTTGGCCGTGCTTTCGGGCCTCATGGCGTCCCAGGGATTCAGCATCCGAGCGGCCGAGGCCCGATTTGAGCGGGGCCGGATCTTTGACCGGTTTTACGTCCATCTCGGTTCCCTCGCCGCGGCGGACAAGAAAGTCCAGGACCGGGAAATCGCCCGTCTGGGTCAAACCGTGGAAAACGCGGCCGCCGATGTTTTGAGGGGCGAGCGGATCGACCTGGGGCGCGTGGCGGGGGAGTTCCGGGCCGCCGGCCGGGATTACCGCTTCGTCTTGCCGCGCAGTCGGCCGGTGGTCAAAACCCTGGCTTACTTCTCCGGAGCGGCGGAGGCCCGGTCGCTCACGGTTTTAACCTCGGACCGGGTGCTGGGCGACGATGCGGGGGAGAAAGAATATCTCGGAACCCTGCACGTCATCACCCGGTGGCTGGCGGAAAGGGGCCTCAACATCGTCGGGGATCCCAGCATCCGCACCCAGCGGGGCATCGTGATGGACACCTTCGGCCTGCGTCATTCGGACGGATCGTCCTTGACGGCCGCGGACGAGTCGACGGTGGAGGCGGTTCTCCAGCAATTCCTGGACCTCCCTGAAATCAGCGAAAGCGATTTCGGCCGGGACTCCGCGCTTCCCCCGATCCACGGCTCGGGGGAAGCCCCGGCGGGAATTCCGCTTCTTGGGGGGATGCCGAAGGCGACGCTCTTCGGGTGGAGCGCGCCCCTGTTGGCCGGGTTCCTCCCCGGCGGCCCCGCGTTCTTGCTCGTGGGGGGTATGGTTTTCTTGGCCGTTCACTGGTTCCAAAGCCGGGCCAAGACACGGGCGGAGAAGCCGGCGCCCGCGACGTCGCCCGTGGGGACGAGGCTTCTTTCCCGGGACCTGCTGAAGAGCGCTCTTTTGGGCGGTCCCGTCGGCCAAGTCATTGATTTCTCGCGGTACGACCTGGACGCGGCGTCCCTGCGCGCCGACGCCCTGGCCGGCCGCGCGGCGGCCCGGGACCGGCGGGAACAGTTGGCCCGGGATTTGGGTTTGGAGCACGGCGCGTCCCTGGACGACATCGGTTATCGCCTGGGCCAACGGCACCGCGCGGGCCGGACGCCGTTGTCGCGGACGGAAGACCCCACCGCGCGGTTCGCCGACGAAATCGGCCTCTTGGCCCTCCTTTCCGACGGGTGGACCCGCGCCGGCGACCTGCCCGCCGACGCGTCTTCCGCCCTCGCCCAATACCACCGGGGCCAGGGACTCCTCGGCCTGCCCGCGCGCGTGACCGAGGCCTTGGCCGACGGCCGCCGTTTGGCCTTTGAAATTCCCACCGATCTGTTGCGTGGAAGAATCGCCGGGGAGCGGGACGCTTCGCTGGTCCGGGCTCTGGCCCTCGCGGCCGCGGCGTCCCCCGAGAACGAACGCTTGTCCTGGATCCTCCCCGCGGGAGTCGGTCGGGCGGAGCTGGACCGGTTCTTCGCCGAACGGCCCGAATTGGCCGCGCTTCAATCCCGGGGGAACGTGGTGGCGAAAGACAGCGCCCGCCTGGACGCCGCCGTCGGGCCCGCCTATTCCGTAAAGAGGCTGCTTCTGGAAGTCCAGGGCGTCAAAGACGAGTCCCGCTTGGCGGCCACGGACCTTTTCCTCTTGAACCGGGGCGAATGGAAGCTGGACTTGAGCGACGGCGCCAAGGGCTTGGTCAAGCTCTTGATCCTCTTGGCCGGCGACGTGGTCTTCGACGCCACCGACCGCCTCGCCGACGACGTGAAGCGCCTGAACGTCGTTTCCACCAACGCCTAGTCCGGCCCGCCGTTGATTTTTTGTATCGTGTCGGTCCCATGACCGATCGAGCCCCCGGGTTTTTCGATCTGGAAACCACCGACGGCGCCGCCCGGGCCGGCCGCTTGACGCTGGCCCACGCGGCGGTGGAAACCCCGATCTTCATGCCGGTGGGAACCCAGGCCACGGTCAAAACCCTCTCCGCCGACGACCTCGAAACCCTGGGCTATTCCTTTATCCTCTCCAACACCTACCACCTTTGGCTTCGTCCGGGGATCGACCTTCTGGAAAAATCCGGGGGGCTCCATTCCTTTATGTCCTGGAAGGGCGCGATCCTGACGGATTCCGGGGGATTCCAGGTGTTCTCCCTGGCCAACCGGCGCGACGTCTCGGAAGAGGGGGTCGCTTTTTCCTCCCACGTGGACGGCGCCCGCCACCGGTTGACGCCGGAAACCGTGGTGGACGCCCAGCTCCGGATGGGGGTGGACGTGGCCATGTGCCTGGACGAATGCCCGCCTTACCCCGTGGCCGAAGCCGACGCCCGGGACATGATGGAACGCACCTTGCGTTGGACCGCCCGGGCCCGGGACCGCTGGGCGGCCGACGAGCGCCGGACAAAAACCCTCCTTTTTCCCATCGTTCAAGGGGCGACCTTCCCGGCCCTCCGCGCCGAAAGCGCGCGCCGTACCGTGGAAATGAATTTTCCGGGCTACGCCGTGGGCGGGTTGTCCGTGGGGGAACCCCGGGCGCTGTTGGGGGAAATGATCGAGGCGAGCGTCCGGGAGCTGCCGGCCGAAAAACCGCGCTATTTGATGGGGGTGGGCCGCCCCGAGGACGTCTTGACCGCCGTGGAGCGGGGCGTCGACATGTTCGATTGCGTCTGGCCCACGCGCAACGCCCGGAACGGCCAGGTCATGACCTGGGACGGGTCTTACAACGTTCGCGTGGCGGCCCTCCGGGAGGACGGCCGTCCCCTGGAGGCGAATTGCGCCTGCCCGGTCTGCCGGCGCTACTCCCGCCGGTACCTCGCCCATCTCTTCCGGGCGGGGGAAACCACGGCCCTCCGGCTCTTAACTTTACACAACTTGGCCTTTATGTTAGACTTCCTCCGTCAAATCCGACGGGCCATCGTCCGTCGAGAATTCACCGAATTTAAACGCGCGTTTTTGGAGCGTCAATCCCGGGCCGATGGTGCGCCCGCCGGAAACTCCCAGGGGGTCTTGTGAAACGAATTTCAAGTCTGCTTCTTCTATTGTCGGCGGCCGTGCCCGCCTGGGCCGACGGTCGTCCCGCCGGCGCGCCCAACGGGGGACTCATGATGATGGTCCCTTGGATCGCGATCCTGGGCGTCTTTTATTTCCTTCTGATCCGTCCCCAGCAAAAACAGGCCAAACAGCACCAGGCGCTCTTGGACAATTTGAAGCGCGGCGACCGCGTTCTCACCCAGGGCGGAATTTACGCCACCATCCAGTCCGTCAAAGGGAAAGTCCTGGAAGTGAAGTTGTCCGAAGACGTCAAGGTCCTTCTGTCGCGCAGCCACGTGGCCCAAGTGGTCCCCAACGACCCGGCCCAGGAAACCGAAACGACCGCCACCAACGGCGCCCATGCCTAAGGCTTATTGGAAGTCCCTCGCCATCCTGGCGACGGTCCTGCTGTCGGGGTGGTACCTTTTCCCGTCCTACCGGTTTTACCGCCTTCCTCGGGAAAAACAACAAGAGTTGCGCGACCGCCGCAACCCCCTCCTCAACCGCATTCTCAACCTCGGCCTGGACCTTCAAGGCGGGATTCACCTTCTTTTGGAACTGCAAACGGACAAATTGCCCGATGACACCCCGGAAACCCTGCGCGAAGCCATCGACCGCGCCATGGAGGTGGTCCGCAACCGCATCGACCAATACGGCCTTTCCGAGCCGTTGATCGTCCGCCAGGGCGACAAATGGATTGTCGTTCAACTGCCGGGCGTTAAAGACCGCGCGCAAGCCAAGGATCTGATCGGTCGGACGGCGCTCCTGGAATTCCGTTTGCTGGACTCCGACGACGTTCCCGAAGCCGTGATCAACAAAGCCCGGGAGATGGGCCTGACCGCCGCCCGGTTGCGCCCGGGGAAAATGCCCAAAGAGATCGCCGCCCTGCTTCCCGCCGGCACGGAGCTTCTCGCGGGCAAGGAATCCGCTTTTTACGTGGTGAAAGCCTCCGCCGCCTTGACGGGCGCCGGATTGGCCAACGCCCGGGTGGAAATGGGCGCCCATGAATTTTCCGGCGCTTCGCCCCACGTGTCCCTGGAGTTCAATCCCGAAGGCGCCAAGCGCTTCGCGGATTTAACCGAAGCCAACGTGGGCCGCCGCCTGGCCATCGTCTTGGACGGCGTGGTGCAATCGGCCCCCTCCATCCGGTCCCGGATTCCGGACGGCCACGCCATCATCGAGGGGAATTTCTCCCCCGAAGAGGCCAAATTTTTGAAGTCGGTCCTTCAGGCGGGCGCGTTGCCGGCGCCGCTGGAAATCGTGGAGGAACGAACCGTCGGCGCCACCCTGGGCGACGACTCGGTGCGCGCCGGGGTTCTGGCGGGCGCCATCGGATTGGGCGCGATTTTCCTCTTCATGGCGATTTATTATCGTTGGTCGGGCATGTTGGCCAATCTCGCCCTGGTGCTCAACCTGGTGCTCCTCCTGGCCGCCATGGCGGCCCTTCACGCCACTTTGACCCTGCCCGGCATCGCCGGCATTATTTTGACCATCGGCATGGCGGTGGACGCCAACGTGCTTATTTTGGAGCGGATGCGGGAAGAGGTTCGCCTCGGGAAATCCCCCCGGATGGTGGTGGACCAGGGGTACGACAAGGCGTTTTCCGCCATCTTGGACGGCAATTTGACCACCATCATCGCGGCGGTCTTTATGTTTCAGTTCGGCACAGGCCCTGTCAAAGGGTTCGGCGTCAGCTTGATGTTGGGCCTCGCGGTGTCCATGTTCACGGCCATCGTCGTCACCCACACGGTTTACGACCTCTGGTTATCGCACCGCGACGTGCAGAAATTGAGCGTGTAATGGAATTTTTTAAAACCCCCAATTTCGACTACATCAAATACCACAAGCTGTTTTTCGGCTTGTCGGGCCTCCTGGCCGCCGCCACGGTGGCGGGCCTGGTGGTTCGCGGTCCCTCCCTCCTGAGCATCGATTTCACGGGGGGAACGTTGGTCCAAGGGTATTTTCAAAAAGCGGGCGACGCCGCCGGGGCCGACGCCCAAGGCGCGGAAATTTCCCTGGACCGCGTTCGGGCCGCCCTCGCCACCGCCGGCCTCAACGGCGCCGAACTTCAGAACGTGCCCAACCACAACGCCATCATTCTCCGATTCAAATCGAACGCCGGCGAAGCCAAGACCGAACTGGTCGGCAAAGTCACCGAGGCCTTCGCCCGGGCCTTTGAGGGATACGCCTTCGTGACCGAGCGCGCCGAGTTCGTGGGCCCCGTGGTCGGTCGACAAATGGTGTCCAAAGCCGTGTTGGCCGTCTTCTTTTCCATGTTGGGGATCGTGGTGTACGTCGCTTTCCGTTTTCGAAACTGGATCTGGGGCGCGGCGGGCGTGTTCGCCCTCGTGCACGACGTCTTCCTGGCTTTGGGGTTCATGGCCCTCACGGGCCGGGAAGTCTCCATCACGGTGGTCGCGGCCCTGCTCACTTTGGCCGGCTATTCCATCAACGACACGATCGTCATTTTTGACCGTATCCGGGAAAACATCCGCCTGCGCGGGCGTCATTCCAAGGAGCCTCTGGACGCGCTGATCAACCGCTCCTGCAACGAAACCCTCTCGAGGACCATCATCACCTCGTTGACCGTGTTCATCGTGCTTCTCTCCCTGCTTTTCCTGGGCGGCGAAGTGATTCGGGATTTTTCCCTGGCGTTGACCTTCGGCGTGATCGTGGGCTCCTACTCCACGATCTTCATCGCCACTCCGATGGTTTATCTCTGGCAACGCAAACGCAGCAAGCCCCTCCACTGATGGCCGAGACGGTTCTTTCCGTCAAAAAGATCAAAAAGTTTCGTCTCCAGCCGCGCGCGCAAGCCGTGATGCGGAACCTCCGCGCCCTGTCGGAAAACGCCCAGGCGACCCCCGAATTGGAAAAAGCCGTCGAGACGGAGATCCGTGCCGTCGCCGGTTTATTGGAAACCGCGGCCCTGTACGCCACCTTCGCGCCCGACGCGTGCCCCCCGGGGTTGACCTCCGTTCGGGCGGCCGAGGGCGAGCGCCCGCCTCTTTCGTTGACGCTGTTCGCCGCCACCGTCGGCGTGGGCCTCGAGGAGGAAATCGCCCGGGCTCTCTCGCGGGGCGAAGCCCTCCGCAGCCGCGTGCTGACCGCCTTGGGGGAAGAGCTGGCCGATCAGTCCGCGCAGTTTGTGGCCCGGCTGGTCAACGAAGAAGCCAAAGACGACGCTTTCGAGTTGTCGGACCGACGTCCCCTGGCCTCGATGGACGAGCAAAAAACCCTTTTGAACACCCTTGACGCGGCCCGAATCCCTCTCTCCTTCGACGCCGGCGGGCACCTGACGCCCCGGTTTTCCCGCCTGGGGTACGTGTTGTGGTGGCCGCCCTCTAAAAAACGCTCCTGAGGGCCTGAGTTAAAATACCTTGAACATTTTGCCGGATGCTTTTGGCCCCGTGCCGTGTTGCTCCTCGGTCACAGACGACCGGTATGCTCCCTCGTCGCGCCTTGCCCAGGGCCAAAATCCTCTCGGCAAAACGCTCAATTTATTTTGACTCAAGCCCCAAACGAATCCCGCTCCCGTCGCGACCGGTTTTGGCCCTGGGTCGTCTCCTGGTTGGGGTGGCTGATTCTCCAATTCATTGGACGCACCTCCCGAATGGTGGTCCGTTGGTCCCCCGCCGCCCAATCGCTTCGAGAAAGTTCCCGCCCGATGATTTTTGCCTTCTGGCATCGTTACCAGTTGCTGATGGCCTGGGAACACCGGGGCCGGGGCGTGACCGTGCTGGTCAGCCGCAGCCGGGACGGGGAATTCATCGCCGGGGTTCTGGAGCGCCTGGGATATCGGACGGCGCGGGGGTCTTCCAGCCGGGGCGGGCCCGCGGCGTTTATGGAATTGCTGGACGTCGTGAACGCGGGCGGCCGGGTGGCCTTCACCCCCGACGGACCCCGGGGGCCCGCGCGGTCCATTCAGCCGGGCGTGTTGGCCCTGGCGGCCAAAACCGGGGTTCCCATCGTCCCCGTGGCCTGGGCCGGGACGCCGGTCAAAACCCTTTCCAGCTGGGACCGATTCATGATCCCCCTGCCTTTCGGGCGGTTCCACGTGGTTTTCGGCGATCCCCTGATCGTGACGGCGGCCGATGGTGCGGCGGAGGAAAATTTGCGTCGGGCTCTAAATCAAGCCGAAGCCGACGCGGGTGAAGAACGGGAGACCGCGTGTTGAGCCTCTATTCCTTCCTAACGCTCCTACTGTCGCCCCTGATCCTTCTCGTGTTTGTTTGGCGTTACGGCCTTCGACGAACCCTTCGGGGTCTTCCCGAACGCATGGGGTGGGGGCGGGGCGACGGCTCCCAAAAGCCGACCCTCTGGATTCACGCGGCTTCGGTGGGGGAAGTTCGTGCGGCGGAGGCGTTTTTGCGCGCGGCCCCGGTCCGGTTCCCCGGCCTGGCGCGCCTGCTCACGACCACCACGGTGAACGCCAAAGAGTTGGCGGAACGGCTGGACCTGGCGGAGTTCGTGCGGCTGGCGCCCGTGGACCGCCCCGGGCCCCTGGCGCGCTTTGTTAAACGTTGGGCCCCCCGCGCGCTGGTTCTCGTTGAAACCGAACTCTGGCCCCACTGGCTGAAGGGCCTGTCGGAGAAAAATGTCCCGGTGTGCGTGATCAACGGGCGGATGTCCGATGGGGCTTTCCCGCTTTACTACCGGGTGCGGTCCTTTTGGGAACCCTTGATGGCGAGCCTGTCGCGGGTGGGCGTTCAAAGCCCCACGAACGCCTCGCGCTTCCTCCAACTGGGGGCCTTCCCGGACGCCGTGGCCATCACCGGAAATCTTAAATTCGACGTGCCGCTGCCGGACCCGGCGCGGCGCGCGGCCCTGCGCGCCCTCTACAAAGTCGAGGGCGACGCCCCGGTGTGGGTGGCCGGAAGCACCCACGACAGCGAAGAGGAAATTTTACTCGGGGCCTTCCTTCGCCTTCGACGGGAGGGCGTCCCCCTTCGCCTGGTCCTGGCGCCCCGCCACGTGGAGCGGGCGGCCGAGGTTCGCCGCTACGCCGAGAACACGGGGTTTCGCGCCGCGCTTCGGACTCGCTTGTCCGGGGAAGAGGCGCCCTGGGACATCTTGGTTTTGGACACCGTCGGGGAATTGGCCGACCTTTACGGGGTGGCGACCGTGGCCTACGTGGGGGGGAGCTTAATACCGCGGGGGGGCCAAAACCCTCTGGAGCCCGCGCGCTGGGGCGTTCCCGTCCTTTTCGGCCCCCACATGTCGAATTTTAAAGAAATGGCCAAGGGGTTTGAAGAACGGTCCGCGGCGATCCGCGTGACGGACGCCGAATCCCTGTTGACGGCGTTGCGGGAATTGATCGTTTCGCCGGCCAAACGGGCCGCGTTGGGCGACGCCGCTCGGGCCTTTGCCGACGCTCAGCGCGGAGCCCTGGAAGCGAATTTGACCCTCGTGGCCGAGGCGCTGGCGTCGGGCCCGCGTCGCCCCCGAGGCACCTGCGGCGGATGTTAACCCGGTCCGCTCTCGTTGTCCGCTTGTCGTCCCTCGGGGACGTGCTTCTCACGATCCCGGTGTTTGAAAATCTTCGCCGGGCGTGGCCCGAGGCGCGGCTCACCCTCCTGGTTAAAAAAGCCTTCGCCCCCGCCCTGGCCGGCCATCCCGCCGTCGATGAATTGTTGATTTTTGAGGATTTGGGGTTTTGGGGCGTTCTCCGCGAAATCCGTCGCCGACGGTTCGATGCGCTGATCGATTTGCACGACACGCCCCGCTCGAGGCTTTGGACCGCGCTGTCAAAGGCCGGTCGCGTGGTTCGTTATCGGAAACGCGCGTGGGCTCGGCGCCGTCTGGTTTGGTTCAAACGGCCGTCGGCGGAGTTGGCCGGGAAAACGGTCGACCGCTATTTGGAAACCCTGGCGGACCTCGGGGTCGAGGTGAGGGACCGGGTGCCTCGATTGCCCTCGCCCCCGGACGCGCTTCCGGCCCCCGCGACGACGGTCGCTCCGGGCCCCTGGATCGTCGTGGCGCCCGGCGCGTTGCACGCCACGAAACGTTGGCCCTCGGACCGCTTCGCCGCGGCCGCCGATCGCCTGGCGGAAGAGTTTCGCGCCGCGGGCGGGCCACCGCCCACGGTGGTCGTCGTCGGGTCCGCCTCGGACGGTCCGGCGGCCGAAGAGGTGTTGGAAACCCTTCAGGGACCGGCCCTTAATTTGACGGGCCGAACCTCGTTGAGGGAATTGATGGCCCTCCTTTCCCGCGCGGCGGTCCTTTTGTGCAACGATTCGGGCGCCATGCACCTGGGCGCGGCCCTGGGCGTTCCCACCGTGGCCGTGTTCGGGCCCACGGTCGAAGCCTTCGGCTTTTTTCCCTCCGGCGAAAAAACCGCCGTGGTTCAAAACGGGGGGTTGAATTGCCGACCCTGCGCCCTTCACGGCGGACGCCGATGTCCCCAAAAACATTTCCGGTGCATGACCGACGTGACGGTGGACCGCGTGGTGGGGGAAGCCCGACGGCTCCTCCGGGGGGCATCTTGAAGATCCTTCATGTTTTGGATGAGCGATGGGATTCGGGTTTGACCGCCTACGGCTTGGGCGCGGCCCGGGCCCTGCGGGACCGGGGCCACGCCCTGTGGATCGCCGCTTGTCCCGGGAGCCCGGCGGACCGGACCGCTCGGGCGGAGGGTTTTTCAACGGTGTCGCCGTCCCTCCTCGCCCTTCGGCGCTCCGTGGTCCAAAATCAAATCGACATCCTGAACGCCCACACCGGATCCGGGCACAGCCGGGGATTTCTGGCGACCCGTGGAACGCCGGCGGCCTTGGTCCGCACCCGGGCCGAGGCTCGGCGGTTGTCCCCGCGCCCCGGGCAGGGGTTTTTGTTCCGACGGACCGACGCGGTGGTGGCGGCTTCGCGCGCCTTGGGCGAGGCGTACGCGGCGGCGTACCCCTTTTTGAGGGAACGAACGCGGGTGATTTTTCCCGGCGTGCCTCTTTCCCCGGCGAGGCCGGAGCCTCCGGCGCCTTGGCGGGTGGCCTTGGTGGGCCGGCTGGATCCGGTCAAGGGCCACGACTATTTTCTGGAAGCGGTGGAGCGTTTGCGGGACCATTTCTCTGCCGCGGAGTTTTGGATCGCCGGCGAGGACAAAAACCTGTCCCGGGCCGACTTGGAAAAGGACGCGGCGCGCCGGGGGGTCGCCGACCGGGTTCGGTTCGCGGGCCGGCTTCCGGACGCGGCGTCTTTTATGCGTTCCTGCCACCTGGGCGTCGTCTGTTCCGTGGGGAGCGAGGCGGTGTCCCGGGTGGCCCTCGAATGGTTGGCCCAGGGTCGGCCGGTCGTGGCCACGGCGGTCGGCGCCCTGCCGGAACTGGTGGAGGACGGACAGAACGGGCGCTTGGTCCCGCCCCGGGACGGGACCGCCCTGGCGGAGGCGATCGGAAGCCTGTTGAACGATCCCGAGGCCCGGCGCCGGATGGGCGCGGAAGCCCGGCGTCGCGCGGAGAATCAATTTTCTTTTTCCCGTTTGGGGGAAGAAACCGAGGAAGTTTACGGGCAGGCCCTGGGACGACGCCGGAGGTCCGCGTGAGTTTTCGAATCCTTCACGTGAACACGGAAAGGGGCTGGCGGGGGGGCGAGCGTCAAACCCTGTGGCTCGCCCGGGAGTTGGAACGGCGGGGGCATGGGAACGTGGTGGCGGCGCGGCCCAAAGGCCCGCTGGCGCGGGCCGCCGCGGAAGCGGGCCTCCGGGTCTTTCCCCTCGCTCCTTGGTCGGAATGGGATTTTCGGTCCGCCGGCCGCCTTCGGGCCTTTCTGCGCCAAGAAAACATTCAAGTGGTGCACGCCCACACGGGTCACGCCGTCGGTTTCGGGGCTTTGGCGCGGCGGGGGACCACGGCCCGTCTGGTGGCGACCCGCCGGGTGGATTTCCCCTTAAAAAATAATTTTCTCAGCCGTTGGAAATACCGCTCCGTGGACGCCCTGGCGGCCATTTCCACCGCGGTGCGCCGCGTGGTGATCGAAGGCGGCGTGCCCGAATCGAAGATTTCGGTCATCCCCAGCGGCGTGGACCCCGCCGCCCATCCCTCCGTGGCCGACCGGAATCGGTTTCGCTCTGAGCGCGGGTTCACGCCCGCGGACCGCTTGGTCGTGCACGTGGGCGCCCTGGTGCCGCACAAGGACCAGGCGACCCTGCTCCGGGCTTTTGCCCTTCTCCGGGCCCGGGGAGCGGCCGATCGATTGCTGATCCTGGGCGACGGCCCCCGGCGGGAGGAACTGGAACGGTTGACCGCCGCTCTTCGATTGGAGGACGCCGTCTCTTTCCTCGGGCACCGCGGCGACGTGTTAGAATATACGGCCATGGCGGATCTTTTCGTTTTCCCATCGGTGGACGAAGGCCTGGGGACGGCCCTGTTGGACGCGCTCGTGTTGGGCGTGCCCACGGCCGCCACGGCCGCGGGCGGGATCCCGGACCTTTACGGCGGCCCCGGGGCCCCGGAACTGACGCCCCCGGGGGACGTCGAATCCCTGGCGCGCAACATGGCCGCCGTTTTGGAAAACCCGGAGGAAGCCCGCCGCCGCGCGGAACGCGGGCGGGAGCGGGCCCGGGGTTTCTCGGTGTCCGCCATGACGGACCGTTACGAAGCGTTGTACCAAAAACTGTTGGAGGCCCCGTGCCCCGCTTGAGCGCCATTTTGATCGCCCGCAACGAAGAGCGCGACCTTCCCGCCTGCCTGGAAAGCCTGCGGGGCGTGGCCGACGAGATCGTTCTGGTCGACAGCCATTCCACCGACCGCACCCGGGACATCGCCCGCGAGCACGGCGCCCGGGTCATTGAGCGGGATTTCGCGGGGTTCGGCCCCCAAAAACAATACGCCCTGGAACAAGCCGCCGGGGACTGGGTGCTCAACATCGACGCCGATGAGCGATTGACGCCGGAGTTGGCCGACGACATTCGGCGGGCCCTGGCGTCTTCGCCCACGGTCAACGGATACGAATTGCCGTTTCAGGTTTACTTCCTGGGTCGGCGTCTGCGTTTCGGCGGCTGTTTCCGGGAGTTCCATCTTCGGCTTTTTCGCCGGGACAAAGCCCATTACGCCGGGGCCGAAATTCACGAGGGCATCTCGGTGCCGGGCCCCTGGGGGCGGCTGGCCCACCCCGTGCGCCACGAAAGTTACCGAAATTTTCAGGAATATCTGGAGAAATGCGCCCGGTACACGGGCTTGATCGCCCGCAAAAAATACGCCGAGGGCCGCCGGTTCGCTGTTTGGCAGCACCTTCGCCTGCCCTGGGAGTTCCTGGTCCGCTACGTTTTAAAGGGCGGGTTCCTGGACGGCAACGCCGGGCTGATATACGCCGTTCTCAGCTCCTATTACGCCTGGTTGAAGCACGTCCGACTTTTGGACGGGGGGGGGAAGGCGTGATCGGCGCGGCGTTGGCGGCGGGCGCCGTGGCCGCGGCGGGATTTTCCGCGCGTTGGAACTGGTGGCGCCCCCGGGCCCCGGGCCTTCCGGTGCTCATGTACCACAAAGTCGGGTTCCCGCCGCCGGGATCCAAACTCAAAAAACTGTGGGTGTCCCCGGAGCAATTCCGGGCGCAGATGGCCTATTTGAAAAAACACGGGTACGCGCCCCGGACGCTGGCCGCGGTCGCCGCCGACCTCGACGCCGGCTTGCCCCTGCCGGAAAAAAGCGTGGTCCTCACTTTTGACGACGGCTACCGGAACAATTTGGAAAACGCGCTCCCGATCCTGCGGGAATTCGGGTTCCCGGCGGTGATCTACGTGGTGGTCAACGCCGTGGGCCGGGACAACTTCTGGCACGACCCGGCTTCCGAAACGCGGATTCCGATGCTCGACTGGGACGGCGTCCGGGCCCTTCAAAGCGCCGGTTGGGAAATCGGATCCCACACCCTGAACCACGCGCGCCTCTCCCGGCTGTCTCCCGACGCGGTCCGGACGGAATTGACCCAGAGCCGGACGGTGTTGGCCGAAAAATTGGGGGTCGCGCCGGTTTCCTTCGCCAACCCCTACGGGGACGCCGCGGACGATCCCGCGGTCCAGGCGCTCATCCGCGAAGCCGGGTATCGCACCGCGGTGTCCGTCCATCAAGGAAAGGCGGACCTGTCCGGCAACCCCTATTGCCTCCGCCGTCTCTTCGTCCGCGGGGACGACACCGCCTGGGACTTTCATTTGAACATGACCCGCGGCCGCGCCCGCCTTTAATCCCCGTGAAGATCCTCATCGTCCAGCCCCGCCGGATCGGCGACGTTATCGTCACCACCCCCGTCATCGACGCCCTGCGGACGCGGTTTCCCGACGCGCGCATCGAATTCCTGGTGGAAAAAGGCATGGCGCCGGTGCTCGAAGGCTACCCGGGATTGGACGAGGCGTTGGTTTTCGAAAAGTCCCGGTTTTGGTTTTGGCTTCGGGAAATCCATCGGCGTCGCTACGACTGGGTGTTGGATTTCATGAACAACCCCCGAACCGCCCAGTTGACCTGGGCCAGCCGGGCGCCCGTGCGGGCCGGTTTTGAAACCCCCTTCTGGGGAATGGTGTACACCCACCGGGTGGAACGCCCCCCGCGCCCGCTCTACGCCGTTCAAATCAAATTCAATTTGCTTCGTCGGCTGGGCCTGACCCCGGCGGACCCAGTCCTCCCTCGGATCCCTTTGCGCCCGGCGGATTTTCAGCCCGCGGCGGGGTGGTGGGCCGAAAAAGGCTTGGACGCCTTTCGGGAACGGGTCGCGGTCCTTCCCATGCATCGGCGCCCCATCCGCCAGTGGCCCGTGGCGCGTTTTTCGGAAACGATCCGACGTCTCTTGGCGGTTCCGGACCGGGCGATCCTCCTGTTCGGCGGGCCGGAGGAGCGGGGGGAACTTGAAAAAATGGCCGCGGCTTTTCCGGGGCGGGTGTTCGTGATTCCCCCCGGTGGATTGCGTCAGGCGGCGGCCCTCCTGTCGCGGTGCCACGCGGCGGTCACCAACGATTCGGGGTTGATGCATTTGTCGGTGGCGGTGGGGATTCCGACGGTGACCGTTTACGGCCCCACCTGGCCCGAGTCCTGGAACCCGCGCGCCGCCCCCCACCGATACCTTCAAGCCCGGGGGCTCTCTTGCCTGGGGTGCAACCGCGATCAATGCCCCTTCGGCCACGAGTGCATGGACTGGGTGTCGGTGGATCGGGTGGTCGCCGAGGTCGAAGGCGCCCTCGCCGCGCGGCCCGCCGGGACGCCGTGAATTTGCCGTCGATGGATTCGCCCGGGGGCGTGTGGTGGCGAGCGGTTCTTTGGGGTCCCGCCCGGCTGTTCGGGGTCGCGACCGCGGCCCGGGCCCGGGCCTATCAACGTGGATTTTTCGAGACCGTCCGGATTCCCGTTCCCGTGGTGTGCGTGGGGAATCTGACGGTGGGCGGTTCGGGAAAGACCCCGGTGGTCGAGTGGTTGGCGGAACGTTGGATCGCCGCCGGGCGTCGCCCCGCGATTCTCTCCCGGGGTTTCGGGCGTTCCGCCCGCGCCCCGGCGTTGGTGCCCAATCGTCCGGGGGACGCTCCGCCTTCCGTCGAGTCGGTGGGGGACGAGCCGCGCTGGCTGGCCGGGCGTTTGCCCGGGGTTCCCCTGGGGATCGGCGCCGACCGGGCCCGGTCCGCGGAGCGGGTGTGGGAGGAATTTCGCCCCGAGGTCCTGATTCTGGACGACGGTTTGCAGCATCACCGGCTCCATCGCGACCGCAATTTGATTTGCTTGGACGCCCGTCTCGCCCACGGGGTGTGGGGGGAAGGGCGGTCGGCGCCGCTTCTTCCGGCCGGTCCCTGGCGGGAGCCCCCCTCCGCGTTGGTCCGGGGGGACGCGCTCCTTCTCACCCGCGCCGAACGCCTGGACCCGTCCCAACGGGAGAATCTCCGTCAACGCTTATCGTTTTTTTCCGGGCCGATCGGGGTGGCCCATTACCGGCTCCGTCTTCGGGACGGCGAGCGGGCCGTTCCCGCCTCCGAAATGACGGGGCGGCCGGTGTTGGCCCTCTCCGGCTTGGCGGATCCGGCGTCTTTCGAGGAAGGCCTCGCCCGGCTGGGAGGCCAGGTCGTCGGGGAGCGTTTCGGGGATCATCACGCGTTTTCGGCGTCGGAAGCGGCCCGGGCGGTGGAGCGGGCCCGACGGGAGGGCCGCCTTCTGATCACCACCGAAAAGGACGCCCAGCGACTGCCCCCCGGGTTTCCGGCCTGGGTGGCGCGCCTGGATTTGGAATGGGAGGACACGGCGTGGACGACGGTCGTCGATTCCGCTATCGGCTCGAATCCCTCGGCGTCTTAGGCCTCGTCCGGGCCCTGGGCGTTCTGCCGCCGGCCATGGGCCGCCGGATCGGCGCCGCCTTGGGAACGGCGTTGGGCGCCGTCGCGGGGAAACGCCGCCGACGGGCCGAGGAAAATATGCGCCTGGCCTTTCCCGAGGTCGGCGATTCCCAGCGGGCGGCTTGGGCCCGGGACCTCTGGCCCCAGCTCGGACGCGCCGCCTGGGAATTCGCGCGTTTGGCCCGCCTCTCTCCCGACGAATATCTCGCCGCCGTCGAGGTGCGCGGGCTGGACCGGGTCGTGGCGTCGGCGGCCGCGGGAAAGGGCGTGCTGCTCTTCACCGCCCACATCGGCAACTGGGAATACGCCACCCCCTTTCTGTCCTTGGCCGGCCTTCGCCTGGCCGCGATCGCGCGGCGCATCAAGAACCCTTTCGTGGACGCTCTGGTGACCCGGGTCCGGGCGCGCTTCAACACCCGGGTGATCCTTCACCGGGAAGCGGTCCGGGAATCCCTCCGGTGGTTGCGCTCCGGGGGCGTGCTGGGTCTCCTCTTCGACCAGCGCATCACCGAGGGGGGATTGTCGGTCCCGTTTTTTGGACGCCCGGCCCGCACGACGGGTCTTCCGGCGCTTCTGGCTCTTCGAGTCGGATGCCCGGTGCACCCCATCCATTCTTACCGGGAAAACGGCCGGTTGATCATCGAATGCGACCCGGCCTTGGACATCTCGACGGGTCCGCCGACCGAAGACAATCTCCGGGCGCTCATGGAGCAAATGACGAAGGTGGTCGAAGGGTGGATCCGTCGTCATCCGTCCCAGTGGCTCTGGATTCACGACCGGTGGAAACCCTGAGACGGCGCCAATGAACCCGTCGGCCCCGAATGATATGATCCATGGTTGAACGGCGTTTAAAAATCGCCGTCGCCGCCCGCAACGCCGCCGGGTTGTCGGGGGCCTCGACCCTCCTGTGGGAGGAAACCCGCCGCCTGGCCGCCCTCGGGCACGACGTTCACGTTTTCGCCGAGCGGGTGGACGACGCCCGTTTCGTCGGCGGCGGGGTCCGCGCGGTTCGCGTGGCCCGGTGGCCCTGGGGGAGCCGCCTTAAGCGGCGGTGGTTCGCCGGCCGGGTGGGGCGCGCCGTCCGCCGGGGCGGATTTGACCTGGTTCACGGCCACGGGGACCTTCTGAATCAGGACGTGCTCAGCCTTCACAACTGCGTCCACACGGCGCACGAACGGGTGTACGGGGCTCCCCTCCCGTCGGGGTCCGGCGTCGGGTGGATGCACGAACGTCAACTGCGCGGGCGGCGGTTTCGCCTTTTGATCGCCAACTCCCGCCTCATGAAAAACGACGTGGAAAAGCGGTTCGGCGTTCCGCCGGGGCGGATCCGGGTGGTTTACCCCGGGGTCGACCCCGCCCGTTTTCGCCCCGAGGACCGGGGGGTTTGGCGGGAGGCTCAGCGGCGCCGATGGGCGGTGGGCGAAGGGGACGTGGTCGTGGGCCTCGTCACCTCCGGGGATTTCGAGAAGAGGGGGCTGCCCATTTTCCTGCGCGCGTTGGCCCAATTGCCGACGGAGGTCCAAGGTCGTGTGCGGGCGGTGGTGGTGGGGAAAGAAACCCGTCCCGGTCCTTATTTGGATTTGGTTCGGTCCCTCGGCTTGGGCGACCGGGTGCAATTTGAATCGCCCCAGGTTCACGTCGAAGCCCTCTACCACGCGCTCGACGTCTACGTCCACCCGGCGCCCTTCGAGGAATTCGGCATGAGCGTTCAAGAGGCCATGGCCTGCGGCGTCCCGGTGCTGACGAGCCGCCGGGTGGGGGCGGCGGAACTCTGGCCGGCCGCGTGGGACGACTGGTTGGCCGACGAGCCGGACGCCCCGGGGCTTTCCGCCCGTTTGGCCGCCTTGGCGAAGGACGCCTCCCTCCGCCGGTCCCTGGGCGCCGCCCTGCCGTCCGCGGTTCGCGGCAACGATTGGGACGCGCATTTTCTGAAATTGCGGGCGTGTTACGACGAGACCTTGGACCTCGTCGGTCGCCCCGAATGAACAACGGAGTACGCCCATGATCGGTTCCCCCATCGGGATCGCGGTTCGCGATTTGGCCTCCAGCGGCGGGCGCGCCGCCCTGGAATTGGCCCGCCGGCTCTCGCCCAACGGGTACGAGCCGCGCCTCGCCGTCCACCGGCTCGGGAACGAACCGACCGAGGCGTCGGACGGACGATCGGTCGAGGTGTCGACCGTCGCGGAATGGCCCCTTTCGTCGTGGTTGGCGGCGTACAGTTTTGATCGGAGCGCCCGGGCGCGCCTCCGCCGGTGCGACGCCCAATTGATCCACGGGTACGGGGGTTTGGTCGTTCAGGATCTGTTGACCCTTCCCACGCTGGAGCGGCTCCGCCAGCGCCACGTGCCGGGGGCGCCGCCGCCGTCGTCGGGGATCGGTTACCTTCGGCGGTTGCAGTTGGGCCCCGGGGGCGCCCGGGCCGTGACGGTGTTTTCCGAAATGGCCCGCCGCGATTTGGCGGAGGTCTACGAGGTGCCGTTGACGTCCGTTCGCGCGATTGCGCCCGGCGTGGATTCGAGGCGTTTTCGGCCCGACGACCGGGGGCCCAGCCGGTTTACCCTGTTTCGGGTCTCGGGGTGGACGGACCACTACAAGATCGTTTTGGCCGTCGTGACGGACGACCCCGCCACCCAGGATTTCTCGCTCCTGGCCCGGGCCGTGGACTTGTTGGCGGACCGTGTGCCGTCGGCTCTTTGCGTCCTGGGGCGGGTCGATTTGTCGAAAAATCCGGCGGTTCAGCATCTCGCCCGGCGCGGGCGGTTTTTCCAGGTGCCGGCCACCCAGCACGTTGAAAAATATTTTGTCGCCGCCGACGTCTACGCCCTCCCGGCCCATTACGAGGAATTCGGATTGCCGGTCCTGGAGTCCCTGTCGTCCGGGACCCCCGTGGTCGTGAGCGGAAGGACCGGCGCCAAAGAAGTGGTGTCGAACGGGACCGACGGCATCGTCGTCGACGATATGCAGGACCCGAACGTCTGGGCCATGGCGTTGGAGCGCGCCTGGTCCCTGGACCGGACGGTGTGCCGCCGTTCCGCCGAAACCCGCCCCTGGGACGCCCACGTGGCCGCGATCGTTCAGCTTTACCGAGGGCTGATGTGACCCCCCGGCCCGCGGACGGCGCCGCCTTTTGGCTGGAGCGGGGGCGGTCCTGGGCCCTGGCGGCCCTGGCGCTGGCCCTTCCCCTTTCGTTGGCGGGCGCCAACGCGTGCTGGGCCCTGGCCCTGGCCTGCTGGTTGGGCCTTTTGGTGGTCGACCCCGCGGCTCGGCGGTTTCGCCCCACGGGATTGGAAATCCCTTGGCTCCTTTATTTGGCGGTGGAAGTCGCCACCGCGCTTTGGTCGGACCGCCCCGTCCACAGCTTGGGCAAGGTGAAAAGCGAAATTTTGTTCGTGGTGTTTTTGCTTTACGCCCAGGCGCCCGCGGAGCGGCGCCGCCACCTGGGTTTGTTTCTTCTGGGGGCGGGAATCGCCGCGGCCTTGGGGCTGGTTCAGAAAAGCCTCGGCTGGACGTCCGAGGGGCTCCACGGGGTCGCCCGCCTGCTCGACACCCACCGGGGGCGGGCCCAGGGGTTTTACAGCAATCCGATCACCTACGCGGAGATGCTCCTTTTCGCCATATTCCTTTCCTTGTCCCGCCGTCGGGCGAGCGGCGCCGGTTCCGCGGCCTGGCCTTGGGGGGTTTTCGTCTTGGCCGTGGCCGCGGCCGCGGCCAGCGCCACCCGGGCGGTGTGGTTGGCCGGGCCGCTGGCGTTGGGGGGGTGGGCTTTTTGGCGGAGAGATCGACGGGTGGCCCTGGCCTTGGGGGCGGTTCTCCTGGGCGCGGGCGTCACCGGGTTTGCGTCGCCGGCTTTTCGCGCCCGGGCCGCCAGCATCACGGACGCCCGGACCGACACGTCCCATTTGATCCGAAAGGGCGTCTGGGTCCGTTGCGCGGAATTGATTCGCCAACATCCCGGACGCGGGGTGGGCATCGGGAACCTGCACATCGCCGGCCGCGACCTGCCCTGGGGCGGGGCAAGCCCGGATTCGGATTGGACGGAAGCCCACAACATATATCTTCAAATGGCGGTGGAGCGCGGGGTGCCGGGATTTCTGGTTTTTCTCGCTTTGCTGGTCGTCTATTGGCGTTTCCTTGTTAAAGCGGCGGCCGCCGATCCGGAGTTGGACGGATTGCTTTTCGGGTTTTTGGCGCTTTGTCTGGCGGGTTTGACCGAATCGTGGACCCACGACTCGGAAGTGGTCCTGTGCCTATATATGTTGCTGGGGGTGGCGGCGGCCCGTCCTCGGGTCCCGCCCGTCGGGGGAATTTAGAACGGGTTTCGCAAATCCCCTGGGAGCCGCCAACGCGGCTTTCGGCCGGCGCGGCTCGAAATTCGTATTCCCGTTCCGAGTGGATTTTCGGAACCGGTTCTAATAAAATGCGTTTAAGGAGACTTGAGTGATTGCACGTTTTCGCGTGTTCATGGGTTTTATCGCCGGAGCGTTGTTCCTGTTCCTCTCCCACGCCGGGGGTTGGCCCCGCGTGGCGCTCGGGCTGGCGATCGCCTTCGGGGGGTTGTTCCTTCGCGGGCGGGCCGCCGGTTATTTGGAAAAAGGAAAACGTCTGGCCCAGGACGGTCCCTACGCCTGGATCCGCCACCCTCTCTACGCCGGAAGCTTCCTGATGGCCCTGGGTTTCACCGTGGCGGGCACCTCCTCGTACTGGCCCGTGCACGGATGGATCCTCTGGGCGGTCTTTTTGACTCTTTTTGTCGGCATTTACCCGCGGCGCATTAAAGAAGAGGAAGCGTCTCTGGAGAAATATTTCGGCGACGCTTGGCGGCAATTCACCTCTCGGAACCGGCGGTTCCTGCCCCGCTGTTCCCCCGTCCGCCGCGAAAACCCCGACCGCTTCGAGTGGGCGCGCTACCGCAAAAACAAGGAACACAACGCCGCTTTGGGGTGGTTGGCCGGGGTGGCCGTGGTGCTGATTAAAGGGGCGTTGAATGGCTGAGCGGGGGGCGGCGGTCCTCGCCGCGCTCCTGTTCCTCGGCCTCGGGACGGCCGCCGCCGAGGGGGCGCCCGCGGCGGCCCCGGCTCCTTTTGTTTGGCGGCAGAAGCCCAACACGGTTTTCGCCGTTGGCGAATCCATCGTTTACGCCATTAAATACGGCATCGTGCCCGCCGGCACCGCCCGCTTGGACGTTCGCGCCGAAGAAAAGATCAACGGCCGATCCGCTTACCGCTTGGAATGCGTGGCCCGCAGCAACGCCGCCATGGACGCTGTTTTTAAGGTACGGGACCGCAACGAATCCTGGTTGGACCGGGAAAGCCTTTGCTCCCTCCGCTTTCGCCAGGACATGCGGGAGGGGCTTTTCAAGCGCAAAGTCGAAACCGCCTACGATCCGGTCACCGGCCGCTTCCTTTACCGAAAATGGCGGAAGGGCAAGGAGTTTGTTTACGACGGCCCGTCCCCCACCTACACGCAGGACGTCCTTTCCAGCCTCTATTACCTCCGCACCTGCGATTTGATCGTCGGGGAATCCGTGTTGGTGGACGCCAATTCGGGAAGCAACAACTGGACGCTGCGGGTCCACGTGATCGCGCGGGAAACCGTCGAGGTGCCCGCGGGCCGGTTTGTCTGCCTGAAATTGGAGCCCGTGTTGGCCGGCGACGGATTGTTTCGTTCCAAAGGGCGGCTCGAAGTGTGGGTGACCGCCGACGCGCGGCGCGTCCCGGTCCTCCTTCGTTCCCGGGTGACCGTGGGCGCTTTCGACGCCGAAATGGCGGAATACACGCCGGGGGGCGGCGAAGTGCCGACGGTCGCCGGCGCGACCAGCGTTCAAACCCTTCGACCCTAGACGCCGCGGGCGATGTGGTATAATTCCGTCGTCCCACACACCGTTGGTTCGGCCCTTTAGGATTTTACGCGTGATCAACCCGTTGTCCTCCCATTGCCTTCCCCGTCGCACGGACCGACCGTGACACCCCCCCTTCTCTCCCGGGTCGCCCGTTTTTCCGGCATGCCCGTTTTGGTCGTCGGCGATTTGATGGTGGACCGGTTTCTTCGGGGGGCGGTGCATCGCCTGTCGCCCGAGGCGCCGGTGCCCGTCGTTGATGTGCGGGAGGACAAGTCCATGCCCGGCGGCGCCGGCAACGTGGCCGCCAACATCGCCGCCCTCGGCGGCCGGCCTTTGCTGGTGTCGGTCGTCGGGGAAGATCCCGAGGGCGACCGCCTGGTGGACGCTCTGCGCGCCGTCCGGGTGGACGTGGACGGCGTGGTGGCCGACGCCCACCGCCCCACCATCGTCAAAACCCGGGTGATCGCCGGGCACCAGCAAGTGGTCCGCTTCGATCGGGAAGACCGTGCGCCGTTGGCCCCCGCCGTGCTAAACCGTTTGTTGGAACGAATCCGGGAGAAAATGACCACGGCCCGGGCCGTCATCCTTTCGGATTACGGGAAAGGCGTTATCGGGCCCCGGCTCTTGAAGGCGGTCCTGACCCTCGCCCATCGGCAAAAAAAATTCGTCACGGTCGATCCGAAGGTCGAACATTTTCTGCGTTATCGGCGGGTCGATTGCATCACCCCCAACCTCAAAGAAGCCACCGAAGGCCTCCGAGGCCTGCCCCCCAAAAACGACGGCGAGGTGGACGCCCTGGGCCGGCGCATTCTTCGTCGCCTCCGCTGCCATTCCGTTTTGATCACCCGCGGCGAGCGCGGCATGAGCCTTTACCGGGAGGGGAAGCCGCCCCTGCACATCCCTTCCGAAGCGCGCGAAGTCTTCGACGTCACCGGCGCGGGCGACACGGTGATTTCCACCTTGAGCCTGGCCCTGGCGGCCGGCGCGAATCTCGAAGACGCCGCGCGCTTGTCCAACGCCGCGGCCGGGGTTGTGGTCGGCAAGCTCGGCACGGCCACGGTGTCCCCCGCGGAGTTGATCGCGGCGCTGAAGGCGCGGCGCCCGTGAACGTGCTGGCGGTCATCCCGGCGCGCCACGCGGCCCAGCGTTTTCCCGGCAAACCCCTGGTCCTTTTGGCCGGCAAACCCATGGTCCAGTGGGTGTACGAAGCCGCCCGCCGGGCGCTTCCGCAGGTCGTGGTGGCCACCGACGATGAACGCATTCTCTCCGCCGTCCGGACCTTCGGCGGCGAGGCGATGATGACCTCCGACCGCTGCCGAAGCGGCACCGACCGGGTGGCCGAAGTGGCGCGAAAAGTCCGCGCCGACCTCTATTTGAACATCCAAGGGGACGAACCCCTGATGACCACCCGCACCGTGCGGCGGGTGCTGGCCCTTCATCGGGACCCGGCCGTCGTCCTGGGGACGGCGGCGACGACGCTCGCCCGGGGCGACTGGGCGAACCCCAACGCCGTCAAAGTCCTGACGGACCAACGCGGCGACGCGCTCTATTTTTCCCGAAGCGCCCTGCCGTACTACCGCGACGGCGCGCCCGCCGTGCCGCCCGCCACCGCGCGTCTACAAAAACATCTGGGCGTTTATTCCTACCGAGCCGATTTGTTGCGCCAATTCGTCCGCTGGCCCGTCGGGTTCTTTGAAACGGCGGAAAAATTGGAGCAGTTGCGGGCGTTGGAGCACGGCGTGCGGATTCGGGTCGCGACGACTCCCGACGATTCCGTCGGGGTGGACACGCCGGCCGACGCCGCCCGGGTGGAACGACGGATTCGACGGTCGCGCGACGCAGGACGGAGGGAAGCGAAATGACGAAATATATTTTTGTGACGGGCGGGGTGGTCAGCTCTCTCGGGAAAGGCATCGCCGCCGCCTCCCTGGGCCGCCTGCTCAAATCCCGGGGTCTCAACGTCACCATGATCAAACTGGACCCCTATTTGAACGTGGATCCCGGCACCATGAGCCCCTATCAGCACGGCGAGGTGTACGTCACCGAAGACGGCGCCGAGACCGATTTGGATTTGGGCCATTACGAGCGGTTCATCGACGTGGACATGACCCGGGAAAACAACTGCACCTCCGGCCAAATATACGAAACGGTGATTCAGCAGGAGCGCCGGGGGGAATTCCTGGGGAAAACCGTCCAGGTGATTCCCCACATCACCAACGAAATCAAAAACCGGTTGCGCCGCGTGACCAAAGGGCGGGACATCGTCATCGTCGAAGTGGGCGGTACCGTGGGCGACATTGAGTCCTTGCCCTTTTTGGAAGCGATCCGCCAGATGCGCATCGACGCCGGCCGCGACAACGTCCTCTACCTCCATTTGACGCTCGTTCCATACATCAAGGCGGCGGAGGAGCTCAAGACCAAGCCCACCCAGCATTCCGTCGGCAAATTGCGCGAAATCGGCATCGATCCGGACATCATTCTGTGCCGGACGGACCGCCCCCTGGGCGAGGACATCCGGGAAAAGATCGGCCTTTTCTGCAACGTGCCCAAAGAGGCCGTGATCGAGGCCATCGATGTGAGCTCGATTTACGAAGTGCCCCTGGTCCTGGAGCGCCAGGGATTGGACGAGCTCGTGTTGATGATGCTCCGCCAACGGTCGCCCACCAAAGACCTGTCCTCCTGGCGGGAAATGGTGGAGAAGATTCGGAACCCTCAGCACCAGGTCACCATCGGCGTGGCCGGCAAATACACGGAAATGAAGGACGCCTACAAATCCATCGGCGAAGCGCTTCTCCACGGCGGCTTGGCCCACAACTGCAAAGTGATCGTCAAATATCTGGACGTGGAAGACAAAACCTTGGAATCCCAGCTGCTTCAAGTGGACGGCATTCTGATCCCCGGCGGGTTCGGGGACCGCGGCGTGGAGGGGAAAATCGGCGTGGCCCGGTTCGCCCGGGAGCGGCAAATTCCCTTTTTCGGCATCTGCCTCGGCATGCAGTGCGCGGTGATCGAAGTCGCCCGCCATTTGGCCAAAATGCCCACGGCCCACTCCACGGAGTTCGCGCCCAAAACCGCGCACCCGGTCATTTGCAAAATGGAGGAGCAGAAAAAGATCACCGCCCTGGGCGGCACCATGCGCCTCGGGGTGTACCCCTGCAAATTGAAGGGCGACGGTCTGGCCCACGCGGCTTACCGCCGGGACACCGTGGGGGAACGCCACCGGCACCGCTACGAATTGAACAACAAATACCGGGCGGCTTTGGAAAAAGCCGGTCTCCGCGTGACCGGGGAATACGAAAAACACCATTTGGCCGAAGTGGTCGAATTCAGGAACCACCCGTGGTATGTGGCCGTTCAATACCACCCGGAGCTTAAAAGCCGGCCGTTGCACCCCCACCCGCTTTTCCGCGATTTCGTCGGGGCCGCTCTTCGCCGCCTGTCGCCCCGCCTCGCCCGGTAAATGCGTCGTCGGGTTCGACGGTGGTTTCGCCCCGTCGGCCTCTACGCGTTGGGTCTTCTGTGGGGGGCCGCGCTGTTGGTGGCGGTTCGTCGACACCTCGACGCCGATCGCCGCTCCCGTTGGCGGTCCGACGGCCTCCGCGCTCTCGCGCTCGCGGCCGCCGGCTTGGGCGATCCGGGCCTCCCCCCGTCTTTCCGGTCGACGCGGGTCCGCCGTCTTTCCGGCGAACCGGACACCCGCTTCGCCGCGCTTTGGACGGCCGCGGGAGATCCGGTCGTCGTTTTCGGGCCGGCGCCTTGTTCCCGCGCGCCCGCCGCGTGGACGGACGGAAGCGCCGACCGCCTCGAAGAGGACCCCGGGGACTCCACGGCGAGCGTGTTCCTGTCGCCTCTCTGGCGGGAGGGGAAAAAAGCGGGGGTCCTCTCCTGGGGCCGGTGGCGCCCCCTCCCGGGGGCGGCCGGGGAGGCCGAGGGTCGGGCCCTGTGGGCGGCCTTCCTTTGGTGGGCCGCGGCGGGCGCTTTGGGGATTTGGGGAATCGGCCGTCGTCGGACCTTGGTCAAATCACGGCCGGCGGTCGCCCCCCTGGACAATCCCCCGTTTGAGGGGTAGATATGGAGGAAGGACGTTCGCGTTTTGGGCGAACGGCGCGTCCCGGTGACCGTGCCCGGGGCGACAACAGGAGGTAGCGCTTCATGGCCACCCGTGGCAACATCGGCCGAAAACAGGCCAAAGAAATTTTGTTCGAAGCGCGCCTGGTCAACGCCGACGGTTTGGCGGCGGCGGAAAAAGAAACCCTGAAGTCCGACCGCCCCCTTCAGCAAGTCGTGGTCGATTTAAAATTGGCCGACAAAGTGGACGTGCTCCAGGCGCTCTCCCGGGAGTGGCGCACCAAAGCCGTCGACTTGGCCGAGATGGAAATCGATCCCGAAGTCGTCCGCATCCTTCCCGAATCCTCCGCCCGCAAAAGCCTCGTGCTCCCCTTCGCCAAGGAAGATCAGGTCCTGCTGGTGGCCATGGCCGATCCCCGGGACTTTTTGGTTTCCGAGGACATCCACCTTCGAACGGGCCTGGAAGTCCAGCGCTATCTGGCCATGCCCGAGGACATCCTCAAGGAATTGGACAAAGTCTACGGCGTGGGCGCCGCGGGCAAAGCCGAAGAACTGCTCAAGTCCGTCACCGATTCCGCGATTCCGGAGGGCGAAGGGTTGGAGCGGGTGCAGGAGAAGTCCGACGTTACCGAGGTCGACGCCTCCGCCCCCGAAGTCGAGAAGATCGTCAACGCCATCATCTTGTCGGCGTTGCAAATGAAGGCCTCCGACATTCACGTCGAACCGTTTGAAGACCCCGCCGGGAAGCACTCTAAAATCCTGGTGCGGTTCCGGGTGGACGGCTTTTTGCGCATGGCGAATTTTCAAGTGCCTTGGATGTACCGCGCCGCCGTCATGGCCAAGATCAAAATCATGACCAACAGCATGAACATCACCGAGCGGCGCATCCCGCAATCCGGGCGCATCCAGGTCATGGCGAAAGGAAGCCCCATCGAGTTCCGCGTTGAAATCATCCCCACGGTCTATGGCGAAGCCTGCGTCATGCGTATTTTGGACCGAAAAGCGGTCCAAGTGGACATTCAACGCTTGGGGTTCTACCCGGAAACCTTGGACAAATTTCTGGGTCTTCTGAAGGGCGTCGGGGGCAAAAAGAACTTCGGCATTGTCATTGTTTGCGGTCCGACGGGGTCCGGCAAATCGACCACGCTGTACGCGGCGCTCAACCACATCAACCGGCCGGACATCAAGATCCTGACCGCGGAAAACCCCGTCGAATACAACCTGGACGGCATCGTGCAGGTCCAAGTGAACCCCGACCTCCACATGGGGGAAGACAAGTGCTTCGACTTTGCCACCGCCCTGCGATCCTTTTTGCGGTTGGACCCCGACGTCATCATGGTCGGTGAAATCCGGGACCAGGAGACGGCCCACATCGCCATGGAAGCCGCCATGACCGGTCACTTGGTGTTCTCCACCATTCACACCAACGACGCGCCGTCGACGGTGGCCCGGTTGGTGGACATGGGCATTCCCTCCTTCATGGTGGCGAGCACGGTCAAATGCGTCTTGGCTCAGCGGCTTTGCCGCCGCGTTTGCGTCGATTGCAAAACCGCCCGGGCGCCGACGCCGGACGAAATTGAAGTCTACAAGACGGCCAATTTCCCCCTGCCCGCCAACGCCCAGCTTTATTACGGAAAAGGGTGTTCCACCTGCAACGATTCCGGGTTTAAAGGCCGGTGCGGTATTCACGAGCTGTTGGTGGTGGACGATCCGGTCCGCGCCGCGGTGCTCAAAGACGTGAACGCCGACACGGTGCGGGAAGCGGCCACGGCGGTGTCCCCCCAGAAAATGCGGACCATCATTGCCGACGGGCTGCAAAAGGCCTTGGACGGCATGACCACGGTCCGCGAGGTTCTGGGCGGCGCCAGCGAAGAAATCGAAGGGAAAGAAAAAAAGAAATAAATTCGCGTTGATTTCGGCGCCCGCGGGGTTTTCCCCAGTTTTGGTGGAAACCTGGCCGCGGGCGTTTTGGCTTTTTGGGGGGGGCGAAGGACGACCGACCGTGCACCCGGCGGGGACTCGTTTGCCCCCGTGGGCCTGGAGCGTTGCCGAAAATCCGGCGGCCAAGCGGAACAAACAGTAAAGACATGACGAATTGAAAAAAAGTTTAAATATTAGTATTGTGGTATCCATTCAGCGCACTGCGCGGGAATTCGAGGGAGGGCATCATGAGGCGGAAAATCAGCGTCATCGGAGCGGGAAACGTCGGGGCCACGTTGGCTCAGCGGTTGGCGGAAGCGGAGTTGGGCGATGTGGTGATGGTCGACATTCCCCAAACCGAAGGCATGCCGGCGGGGAAAGCCCTCGACATTTTGCAGTCCGGCGCGGTGTACGGCTACGACAGCCGAGTGACCGGCGCGACGGACTACGCCCCGACGGCCGGGTCCGACGTGGTGGTGATCACGGCGGGCATTCCGCGAAAGCCCGGCATGAGCCGCGACGATCTTTTAAACACCAACGCGGGCATCGTGAAAGCGGTGTCGGCCCAGGTCGCGGCGCACTCGCCCCAGGCCATTGTCATCGTGGTGTCGAACCCCTTGGACGCCATGGCCCACGTGGCGCTGCGCACCACGGGGTTCCCCAAAAACCGGGTCATCGGCATGGCGGGGGTGTTGGACTCCGCCCGCATGGCCACCTTTTTAGCGGAAGCCTTGGGAGTGTCCGTGGAGGATATTCAGCCGACGGTGCTGGGCGGCCACGGAGACACCATGGTCCCCTTGGCGCGTTACACCACGGTGGCGGGCGTGCCGGTCACCGAGCTGCTGGCGAAAGACAAGTTGGAAGCCATTTTGCAGCGCACCCGGGACGGCGGCGCTGAAATCGTTAAATTGCTCAAAACGGGTTCCGCCTATTACGCGCCCTCGGCGAGCGTGGTGGCGATGGTCAAGTCCATCCTGCTCGATAAGAAACGGATTCTGCCCTGCGCGGCCTATTTGGAGGGCGAATACGGGGCGCGGGGTCTTTTTGTGGGCGTCCCGGTCAAGTTGGGCGCCCGGGGCGTGGAACAGGTTCTACAGCTTTCCTTGACGGCGGAGGAGTCGGCGGCTCTTCAAAAGTCCATCGCCGCCGTTCAAGAGTTGGTGGACGTTTTAAAAAAACAGAACATCGTCACTTCGTAGACGGCGGCGCCCCACGCGGCGCGCCCGGGGAGAATGGGCATGAGCACGGAAACCGTCCAGTGCGGCAAGCGGGAATACACCTTGGAATGTCAAATCACCAAGAACGGCCATCGGTTCCTGATGATCACGGAACGCAGTTTCGGCCGGATGTCCAAGGTGATGGTTTTTCAGGATCATTACCAAGCTTTCCGGGAAGCCCTGGACCGGGTTTGCCAATCCGCCCCGGGTCCCGCCGGCGAGGCCGACGGGTCCTGCCCACGGGAGGCGTCCCCCCTCGGGGCGGCCCCGGCCGAGGTTCCCCAGCCGACGTTGAGTTGACCCCTCCGCGTCTCTCCGGACCGGGCGAGACCGGGGCGAAATTGCTACACTGACCCGCGCGTCCGACGACGCCTTCCATGCTTGTCGCCATCGACATCGGAAACACCAACATCACGCTCGGCGTTTTTCCCGCCGATCCGGCGGTGGCCCGTCCCTCGGGCCGTCCCTCCCCCCCGAAAGCCGTCCACACCTGGCGCCTCTCCACCCGCGCCCACCTGACCGTCGACGACTACGGCCCGTCTCTCCTTTCCTTGTTGAAAAGCGCGGGCCTCGGTCCGGGCGGGTTCGCCGGCGTGGCCGTGGCCAGCGTGGTCCCGGCGTTGGACCCCGTGTTTCGCGAAGTGTCCGCGCGCTATCTGGGCCGGGAAGCCCTCTTTGTGGGCCCCGATGTGCTGACCGGGGTGCGGGTCCTTGTGGACGCTCCGGCCGAGGTGGGGGCCGATCGTATCGTCAACGCCGCGGCCGCCTTCGACCGGAAGCGGCGGGCCTGCATCGTGGTGGATTTCGGCACCGCGACGACCTTTGATTGCGTGTCCCCGCGGGGGGAGTACCGCGGCGGGGTGATCGCCCCGGGGCCGGTGATGGCCGCCGAGGCTTTGGCCCGGCGAACCGCCAAACTGCCGCACTTGGGCGTTTTCCGCCGTCCCGTCCGGGCCCTGGGCACCAACACCCTGGACAGCATCGCCTCGGGCCTTTACCACGGCTACGTGGGCCTCACCCGGGAAATTTTGCGACGACTCGTCCGTGAAATGAAAGGCCGGCCGGCCGTTTTGGCCACGGGCGGCCTCGCCCCCTTGATCGGTCCCGAAATCGGGGATATAAAAGAGATTGTACCGGACCTGACTCTGGAAGGGCTGTGGTTGATTTGGCGGTTGAATCAAGGAAAACGCCGCGGGACGTGAGTCCCGCGACAAACCCGGGAGGGCACCATGCGATTGACGAGTTTAAAGGCGGTTCCCATGGCGGCGCTAATGTTGGCCGCCGGGACAACGTTGCACGCGGCGAACGCGGACGCCGATCTCTACATCGACGGCGGGACGCTGGCCCACTGGTTCAGCGAGCAATTGTCCAACGCCAGCGCCTTTAGCGCGGCGGGTTCCCTGCCCCGCCCCGGGGTCGTGCACGACCTGTTGGGCGTCGAAGTCGGTTTGTCCGGCGCGGTGACGTCGACGCCTTTGGACGTGGACGGTTTCCACGGACTGCCCTTGACCCGTTACGATGGAACCACCGTTGACCTGCCGAGCCGCCTGTTGATGCCGGTGCCGGTGTTTCACGTTAAAGTGGGGGTGCCGGGGGGGTTCGACGTCGGCCTTCGCTTTGGGTCCGCCAATTCCAACGAGAACACCAACGACGCGAAAAGTGAATTTAAGAATCGGGTGGTCGGCGTGGAAGTCCGTCGGCGGCTGTTGGGCGGCGGTTTGACCGGGGTGGCCCTGCCGGACGTGGCCCTGGCGGTCTCCTACGACCGTTCCACGGGAAAAGTGGATCGGACGGAAGTCTACAACGGTCCCCTGAGCGGGGGCGGTTCCTTGAACGCCACGACCCGATGGAAATCGGATTGGAACACCTCCGCGCTGGCCCTCCGGGCCACGGCGTCCAAGACGTTGTTGATGTTCACGCCCTATCTGGGGGTCGGTTACGCCAAATACATGGGCGACACCGACACCTCCATCAACATCGCCGGCACCGTGTCGGACCCCGCGCCCACGGCCATCGACCAAACGTCGACGGCCAAGGCCAAACCCCGTTCGGGGGAGGCGCAGGTGACGGGCGGCGTGGAAATCGCCTTCTTCCCGCTGGTCCATTTGAATCTGGGCGGCGTGGTCGGCCAAAAAAATTGGGGCGCCAACGTCGGGTTGGTGGTGGGTTTTCGATAAGACCGGATTTTAAAAGCCCCCTTCCCCGTCCCGGGGAGGGGGGCTTTTTTTTAAGGGCGGGGGGGTTGTTTTCGGCGGAACAGATCCGTTTTAAGGTTGGAAACCCGGTCGAGGAACAGTAGACCGTCCAAATGGTCCATCTCGTGCTGAAGGGCGACGGCTTCGAACCCTTCGGCGTCGATGGCGATGGGGGAACCGTCGCGGTTAAGCGCTTCCACCCTTACGGCGGCCGCGCGACGGACGTCCGCCAGGAATTCCGGGATGGACAAGCACCCCTCCCGGAAAACCAATTCCCCTTCCCGTTTTACGATTCTTGGATTGACGAGCGCCAGGAGGCCGTGTCCCTTGATGGGGGGGTGTCCTTTTCGGGGGGGATAGCGCGTCGCGTCCACCACCACCGCCCGCGTCAGAGCGCCGATTTGGGGCGCGGCCAATCCCACCCCGGGCGAGGCGTAAAGGGTGTCCGTCAGGTCCGTTAAAAGAGCGGCCAGGGCCGCGTTCACGACGGGGGCTTCCGCGCAGATTTTTTTTAACCCTTCGTCGGGGAAGAGCAGGATGGGGCGAACGGCCACGAGGAAAAGACTAAAGGGCCGACGCGGCCAGAGGTTTGACTTGAACGGTGACGCCCCAGGCGGCGGCGCCGTCCCGGAGGGCGGATTGAAGGGATTCCGGGGTCAAACCCCGCGGCAATTCCCCCTCGATGTAGAGGATGTACCCGGCGCTTTTTCCGGCGCCCGTTCGGTGGGTCGATAAATCGGTGATGTTGACCTTGGCCCGGGCCAATCGGTCCGTGACGTGGTACACAATGCCCGGGCGATCGGCGCCGTAGACCGACACCAACACCCCTTCTCCGCCGGATTTGGGGGACCGTGTTTCCCGGCCCGAAAGCGCTTTGACGTGGGTCACGAGCCCGGTTTTCTTTCCAAGACGTTTTAGCGTTTTTTCAAGCGGGGCCGTCGAGACCGGGCCGGAGAAAATCAGAAGGATGGCGAATTCGCCCTGAAGCCGGGTCATGGCGCTGTCTTCCAAATTGCAACCGTGGTCGAACAAGGAGTGGGTCACGGCGGCCACGAGCCCCGGGCGATCGCCGCCGGCGGCGGTCAATAAATAGCGTTTCATGGGATTTTTTTACCACATTCCCGTCGGAGAAGCAACCGCGTCCTCTGGAACGTTCCCCCAAAAGGGTACAATGGGTTTTCCATGATTTCCGGTTGGATTGAAAAACTTCGAAAAGCCCTCGGCGACGACGCCGTGCGGACCGCGCCCGGGGACCTCTTCGCGTACGCCTTCGACGCGGCGCTGGAAAAAAGGCTGCCCGGCGCCGTCGCCCTGCCCCGCACCGCCGAGGACGTGGCGCTCGCCGTCCGGATCGCCGTGGACCACGGCGTGCCGTACGCCGCCCGGGGCGCCGGCACGAACCTCTGCGGCGGCGCCGTTCCCGCGACCGGCGGTTTGGTGATCCATTTGGCCCGGCTGAACCGCGTCTTGTCGATCGACCGGGACCGTCGGCGCGCCTGGGTCGAGCCGGGCGTCGTCAACCTCCACCTCCACAAACTCCTGGCCCCGCTGGGGCTCTTTTACGCCCCGGACCCCGCGAGCCAGAAGGCCTGCACGCTGGGCGGCAACGTCGGGACCAACGCGGGAGGCCCCCACTGTCTGAAATACGGCGTCACGACCACCCACGTCACGGGCCTGGAGATGGTTCTGCCCGACGGGACGCCGGGGCGTTTCTCCATCGACGACCCCGGGTTCGACCTTCCGGGGTTGCTCGTGGGGTCCGAGGGGACTCTGGGCGTCGCGACGAAGATTGAATTGAATCTGATGCCCGCGCCGGAAGCGGTGGAGACCTTTTTGGTCGCCTTTCCCTCCATGGAGGCGGCGGCTCAAACCGTGACCGACACGATCTCCACCGGCATCGTGCCCGCGACCTTGGAAGTCATGGACCGCCTCACCGTGGACGCCGTGGAGGCTTTCGTCGGCGCGGGCTATCCCCGGGGGGCCGAGGCCGTTTTGCTGATCGAGTTGGACGGCCCGCGGGCGGTGATCGCCGAAGAAGGAGAACGCGTTCGCGCGATTTGCCGGAAAAACGGCGCGACGGAATTCCGCCGGGCGGCCAACGAACGCGACCGGGAAAAATTCTGGGAAGGCCGCCGGGGGGCTTACCCCGCCATGGCGCGCCTGGCGCCGAACGTGCTGGTGGAAGACGGCGTCGTCCCCCGCACCCGCCTGCCGGAGGCCGTCCGCCGAGTTCGCGCCATCGCCGACCGGGAGAAACTGCGCATGGGACTCATTGCCCACGCCGGGGACGGGAACCTCCACCCCAATTTAATTTTCGACGAGCGGGATCCCGCCGAAACCCAGCGCGTCAAAGCCGCCGGCCACGAAATGCTTCGGGTGTGCGTGGAGTTGGGCGGGTCCATATCCGGGGAGCACGGCATCGGCCTGGACAAGCGGGAGGCCATGCGTTGGTTGTTCACCCCCCCCACCCTGGACCTTTTTCGGCGCCTCAAAACCGCGTTGGACCCGGCGGGCCTCTGCAACCCGGACAAGCTCATTCCCGCGGCGGACCCGGCGTCGGTCGCCGTCGAACTCCCCGTCGAAGAAAACGAGGTGTTGAACGCGACGATCTCCTCCGCGGTCCAGGCGCAACAATGGCTGCGACGGGCGGCGGCCGAAAAGCGCCCCGTCACCCTCGTCGGACACAAGAAGCGTTTGGCGGGGGAGGCGCGGGGCACGCTCCTGGACACGACCGGCCTGTCGGCGGTGGTGCGCCACGACCAAGCCAATTTCACCCTGACGGTGCAGGCGGGGGCCCTCGTTTCGGACGTGCATCGCCAATTGGCCGCGTCGGGCCAGTTCCTGTATGTTTTTGGCGAGGGCACCCTGGGGGGCGTGGTTTCGCGCAACGCCGGACGCGGGCCGCGCTTGCGCGATCAGATCCTCGGAATGACCGTCGCCCTGCCCGGGGGGGATCTGGTGGCCCTCGGCGCCCCGGTCGTCAAAAACGTCGCGGGTTACGACGCCGCCAAATTGTTCATCGGCGCCTGGGGTTCTTTGGGGATGATCATCGATTTGACGTTCCGGCTTCACCCGGTGCCCGCCCCGGCGGGGGAAGTCTCCGACCCGACCCGCCCCCCTTTTTGGAACGTTCCCGCGCTCGGGACCGTCCGGAACGCCTTCGATCCGGACCATTTGATGAACCCGATGCTGTTTGAACGCCCATGACCGACCGCGCCGCGCCCGATCTCGTGACCACCAAAGCGGTTCTCCCCGGTGGGGAGGACCGGCGGTCCTACGACGACACCCTGCACTGCAACCGGTGCGGGTTTTGCACGTCCTATTGCCCCACCTACCTGGCCACGGGGGACGAAACCCTCTCGCCCCGGGCGCGCAATCAGTCGTTCCGGGCCCTGCTCGAAAACCGCCTGGCGCCCGAGGACGCCAAGCGGGCCTTCGACACCTGCTTGTTGTGCGGGATCTGCACGTCGGTTTGCTTCGCCCAGGTGCCCACGGCCAAGCTCATGTCCGCCGCCCGGGAGAAGGCCCAGGAAACCCTGGGCGCGCCGTTTCTGGCCCGCCT
This sequence comes from Elusimicrobiota bacterium, assembly GCA_016722575.1. Classification (NCBI taxonomy): domain Bacteria; kingdom Pseudomonadati; phylum Elusimicrobiota; species Elusimicrobiota bacterium. Next base: position 758,597 of record JADKIY010000001.1, read on the forward strand.
GGTGGTCCGGGGGCTTCTGCCCCGTCCGCGCCTCTTTGAAGCCTTTTTGAAATGGGTCTACGCGCCCAAACGATGGGGACTCTCGGGCCTCTTGGCCCGTTGGGGAATTTTAAACCGGTTGTCTCCGCGTCTGGCGGCGGCCGAGGCCATGGTCGAGGAGGTGCCCGCGCGGTTCCTCCGGGCGGAACTCTCCCCCGCGCCGGTCGACGCCGAGGCGGTTCAATTCATCGCCTGCGGTCCCAACGTCGTTCTCCCCGAGGTGGGGCGGGCGACGGCCCGGCTTTTAAAGAAAACCGCCGCCCGGTCGGGGGCCGCGCCCAACGTGTGCTGCGGCCTGCCGGGTTTGAGTTTGGGCGACCGGGAAGGGGCCCGGGCGTTGGCGCGCCAAAACATCGAAATTTTGGAGAGGTATCCCCAAGCGCTGGTCCTGGTGGACGATTCCTCCTGCGCCGCGACGATCAAGGAATATCCCGCCCTTTTTGCCGACGACGCCCCCTGGCGGGAGCGGGCGGAGGCCTTGCGCGCGCGAACCCGGGACCTCTTGGAATGGTTGGCCCGGGCCGGGACGCTTTCGCCGGAAACGAAGGGCCCGGTGACCTACCACGACGCCTGCAAGGCCCGCCAGGGCCAGGGGCTCGTCCAGGAACCCCGGCGCGCCCTGACCGGGGCGGGGGTGGATTGGCGGGAGCTTCCCGAGGCGGACCAATGTTGCGGCGGTGGGGGGACCTACAGTTTCATCCAGCCGGGGATCTCCCGGGCCGTGGGCGCCCGAAAAATCGATCGGATTCTTTCCACCGGCGCGGGGGTCGTCCTGACCTCCAGCGTGTCCTGTCTGCTGCAGCTGCGGGCGGGCCTTCGGCGGGCCGGCTCCCGCGTCCGGGCCCTCCACATCGCGTCGTTTTTTTTCCCGGACCCTTCGGCTGGTTCTCCGGGGCCCTCCGACGATCTTTGACAGCCCCCCGCCGGTGTGGTAAACTGGCCGACAGCGCGTCGCCCCGAGGGAACTTTCGACCGGTCGGCGTGTTGAAGTAAGCGATCCCCCTTTTCCCAATCCGAAAGGAGCCTTTCATGGAAGTCCAACTCAGCGACAACGCTTTCGACAAAGACGTTTTGAAATCCCCCAAACCCGTGCTGGTGGACTTTTGGGCTCCCTGGTGCGGTCCCTGCCGCGTCCTGGGTCCGATCGTCGAAGAGCTCGCCAAGGAATACGACGGCAAAATCGTCGTGGGCAAGCTGAACACCGACGACAACCCAAACACCGCCTCCCACTACAACATCTCCGCCATTCCGACCATGCTCTTCTTCAAGGGCGGCCAGGTCGTGGACCAAATGGTCGGCGTCTACTCCAAAAAAGACATTAAAGCCAAGCTCGACGGCCTCCTGAAGTAACCCGATTGAACCGCCGCTTCCTCCCGCTGGCCGCGTTGCCCCTGTTGTGGCCCGCCCTGGGCGGTTGCGGCCGTCCGGAGCACGGCGGCGGGGCGGTCGCGGCCGACGCGGCGCCCGCCGGCGCGCCGGTCTTCTCCCTGCCGAACCTGGCGGGGAAAACCGTGTCCTTGGCGGAGTTCAAGGGGCGCGTGGTGTTCCTCGATTTTTGGGCCACCTGGTGCCCGCCGTGCCGGGCCTCCGTGCCCGAGGTGGAAAAACTCTTTGGCGATTACCGGGGACAGAATCTTCAAATCCTCGGCATGAACCTGGACGAAGACGCCGCCGACGTCGCCCGGTTCGTGCAGAAAAAGGGTCTGTCCTACCCGGTGATCCTGGCGGGCGGGTCCGGGGTGGCCGACCTTTACGGGGTCCGGGGGATTCCCCATTTCGTGCTCATCGACAAAAACGGCAAGGTGGCCGAATGGTGGGCCGGGTACTCCCCCGACATGCCGGCCGCCTGGCGGGCGGCCATCGACCGACTTTTGGTGGCGCCCCCCGCCGCGCCGGCCCAGAGCGGTCCCCGCACCTACTGATTTTTCCCTCGGGACAACCGTGACAAGTCCCGCCCGCCAAACCCTCTGCCTCATCGACGCCCACGGCTATCTCCACCGGGCGTACCACGCCCTGTCGCGGATGGGCCGTCCGATGACGAATTCCCGGGGCGAGCCCACCGGCGCCCTCTTCGGTTTCGCCAAGCTGCTGATCAAAATTCTCCGGGAGAACCGACCCGACCGCGTGGCGGTTTGTTTCGACGCGCCCGGGCCGACCTTCCGCCACCGGGCCTACGCCGAGTACAAGGCGCACCGGAAAGAGATTGAGCCGGACCTGAAGTTTCAGCTGCCCCTCGCCCAGGACCTGGTTCGGGCCTGGGGGCTGCCGATGGTCGTCAAACCCGGCTACGAAGCCGACGATTTGATCGCCACCCTGGCCGCGCGGGGGGTGCGGGACGGTTTTGACGTGTTGGTCGTCACCGGGGACAAGGACGCCCTTCAGCTCGTGGACGACCGCGTCTCGGTCTTGAACGAGGCCAAAAACATCGTCTACACCCCGGCGGAGGTGGAGAAAAAATACGGCCTGCGGCCCGACCAGCTCGTGGATTATTTCGCCTTGACGGGGGACGCGTCGGACAACGTGCCCGGCGTCCCCGGCGTGGGGGAAAAGACGGCGACCAAGCTTTTACAAGAATTCGCCACCCTGGAGGCGATCTACCGCCAACCCGACCGGGTCCCGGAAAAAGTCCGACAAAAACTTCTGGACCACCGGAACGACGCCGAGATGAGCCGCCGGTTGGTGGTGTTGGACCGGGAGGCCCCCATCGACGATAAACCCGCCGATTGCCGTCCGCCCGAGGGGTCGCGGCCCGCGCTGATGGATTTTCTGCGGCGGTATGAATTTAATTCCCTGTTGGTCGAACTGGGTGGCGGGCCGCGCCCGACCCCCGCGGTCCGTCCGTCCGGGACCCGGACCGACGGTGTTTCGGCGGCGGTTGAACTTCCGGCCCGCCCCGCGCCCGCGGCGGCCGCCCCGCCGGTGGAACGGCGGGTCCGTACCGTCCTCACCCCCGCGGATTTAAAAGACCTGGCGGCGGACATTGGGGGCGCCGATCAATTGGCCGTGGACGTGGAAACCACCGGATTGGACCCCTTCGCCTGTGCGTTGGTCGGGATCGCCCTCTCCACGCGGCCCGGGGAAGCCTGGTATGTCCCGGTCGGCCATCGCCTTCTGGGGGAGCCGCCCTCCTGGCCCCTGGACAAAATTCGCCCCGTTCTCGGCCCCCCGTTGGCCGACCCGAAAATTCCCAAAGTGGGACAAAACCTCAAATTCGACGGGCACGTGTTGGAGCGCCACGGGTTGCCCCTGGCCGGTGTCGCCTTCGACACGCTGGTCGCGTCCTATTGCCTCAATCCGTCCCGCCCGAACCACGGCTTAAAAACCCTGGCGTTGGATTTGTTGGGCGAGTCCATGACGCCCATTGAAAATCTCATCGGTTCCGGCGTCAAGGCGCTTACCATGGACCAAGTGCCCATCGAGCGGGCCGCGGCCTACGCCGGCGCCGACGCCGAAGTCACCTTGCGTCTCAAGGCGTTGATGGAAAAAGACCTTCGAGACCAGAAAATGGAACGGCTCTTTTATGACGTGGAAATGCCCCTGGTGGGCATCCTGGCGGACATGGAAACCGCGGGGCTGGGGCTCAACGTGCCCTACCTGCAAAAACTGTCCCGGGAGTTCGGCGACGCCCTGTCGGGCCTGGAAAAAGAGATTCACGGGTTGGCCGGGGAAACCTTCAACGTCAATTCGCCCAAACAATTGGCCGTCGTGCTTTTTGAAAAATTGAAATTGCCGGTGGTGCGGAAAACCAAAACGGGGTATTCGACGGACGAGGAAGTCCTGCGGAAATTGTCGGACCGGCACCCCCTGCCCGCCCGGATGGTGGCCTACCGGGAACTGGCGAAACTCAAATCCACCTACGTCGACGGACTCCTGGAACTGGTCGATCCCAAAACCCACCGGGTTCACACGCGATTAAACCAGGCCGTGGCCGCCACGGGGCGGTTGTCCTCGAGCGATCCCAATCTTCAAAACATCCCCATCCGAACGGAGGAAGGCCGTAAAATCCGCCGGGCCTTCGTGCCCGCCGAGGGGAATCTTTTTCTGTCGGCGGATTACTCCCAGATCGATCTTCGGGTGCTCGCCCACATGTCGGGGGACCCCGCGCTGGTCCGGGCCTTCCGCCGGGGGGAGGACATTCACGCGGCGACCGCCCGGGATATTTTCGACCTCGGGGCCGACGCCCCCGTCACCGATGAGCAACGGCGCGTCGCCAAGTCGGTCAACTTCGGCATCGTGTACGGTCAAACCCCCTTCGGGCTGTCCCAGCAGCTGGGCCTTCCTCTCCCCCAGGCCCAGGATTACATCCGGCGCTACCTGGAGAAATACGCGGGCGTAAAAGACTGGGTGGAAGCCACCTTGGCGCGGGCGCGGAAGGACGGCTACGTCACCACGCTTCTCCACCGCCGACGGTACCTCCCGGAGATCAACGCTTCCAACGGCAACCTGCGCGCCTTTGCCGAGCGCACGGCCATGAACACCCCGATCCAGGGGACCAGCGCGGACCTGATCAAGGTGGCCATGCGGGAGGTGGCGGCGTGGATGGCCAAAAGCGGCGGGCGGGCCCGCCTGTTGCTCCAGGTTCACGACGATTTGCTTTTCGAAGCTCCCCCGGGGGAATTGTCGACGTTGGCCCCGGCGGTGAAACGGGTGATGGAGTCCGCCGTGCCGCTCGACGTTCCCGTGGTCGTGGACGTGAAGACGGGCCCCAATTGGGCGGACTTGAAAAAAGAGAGAGCCGGCGCGTGAACGGCCGGCCGCGGGAAAGGCCCCGTGCCTGAACTTCCCGAAGTCGAAACCATTCGCCGGGACTTGGCCGCGCTGTTGGCGGGCCAAACCATCTTGGCCGTCCGGGTTCGGGATCCCCGGGCGGTCCAGGGGTTCGGCCCCGACGGAGCGCCGCGGCGCGCCGTCGAACCCGGGGACTTCGCCGGGCGCCTCGTCGGCCGACGGATCGCCGACGTCCGGCGACGGGGAAAATACCTGGCGATCGTTTTGTCGGACGGAGTTTTGCTGGCCCATTTGCGGATGACCGGCCAATTGATCTGGGGGCCGCCGTCGGCCCGGGCCCGGGTCGTTCTCGAATTTCGGGGAACGCCGACGGTGCTCAATTATTGCGACACGCGCCGTTTCGGGGAGCTCTGGACCGTGGACGCTTTGGCCGACGACCCCGCTCTGGCCGCCCTGGGACCGGAGCCCCTGGAGGATTTCGACGTCGACGCCTGGGGGCGGGCGCTCCGCCGGTCGGACGCCCGCGTGCAATCCGCCCTGCTCGATCAACACCGGATTGCCGGGTTGGGGAATATTTACGTGACCGAGGCGTTGTTTTTGACGGGCGTTCGGCCCACGCGCCGTTGCGGGCGACTTTCCCCCTCGGAGATTCCACCGTTGGTGGCAAACATCCGCCGGGTCCTGTCGGACGGTCTCCGCCACCGGGGCGTGTCGTTTCGGGACTACCGGGACGCCCGGGGCGAGCGGGGTCAAGCCCGGGCGACCCTGAACGTTTACGGAAAGGCGGGGCGGCCCTGCCCCCGCTGCCGCTCGGTTCTGCGGGGCGTGAAAGTGAACGGGCGGGGAACGGTTTTTTGCGCGAGGTGCCAAGAATGAAAAAAAAGATTCGCGTGATCGGCCTGACCGGCGGGTTGGGCTCCGGAAAATCCACGGTGGCGGCGGCCCTGCGGGCCCGGCGAATCCCGGTGGTGGACGCGGATCGAATAGTCCGGCGGGCTTTGGCGCCGGGCGGCGCGGCCCACGCCCGGGTGGTCCGCTTGTTCGGCCCGGGGGGCGGGGGTCCGGGGCGTCCCCTGGACCGAAAAAAAATCGCCGCCGTTATTTTTTCCGACCCCCCCTTAAGACGCCGACTGGAGGGAATTCTTCATCCGCTGGTCGCGCGGGAAATCCGCCGGGCGATCGCCCGGCGCCCCAAGTTGCTTGTGCTCGACGTTCCGCTTCTCTTTGAAAGCGGCCTTCACCGTTTGGCCGACGCGACCGCCGTGGTTTGGGCGCCTTGGCCTCTGCGGTATCGGCGGGTGGTTCGAAGCGGCCGGTTGACCGCGTCGGACGCTCGCCGTCGGGAAGCCGTCCAAATGCCCCTGGCGGAAAAAAAACGGCGGGCGGATTACGTGATCGATAACCGCGGGACTCTCCAGGACTTGGCTCGAGAAATAGGACGATTTCTAGAGGCGATAAAAAAATAAAAGCCTTTCCTTTTACAAAACATTTACAAACCCTTCCCCGGTTCTTTCCCCCGGACCTTCTATACTAAGGCTCTATGAACCGCCGTCGAGTCCGCCCCCCCCATCGATCGTTCTCGAACCCCGTTCGGCCCGTCTGGCGTCTGGGGATGGCGGCCTCCGTCTTTTTGACTTCCATCGGGCCCCTCGCCGCGGACGATTTGTGGTCCGATCGCCGCCGCGCCGCCCGTTCCCGGTTCGCCGACGAGATCGCCCCCGCGGCCGATTCCCTGAAGGCCGTTCTCCCGTCGGCCGAGGAGGCCTGGAGCGGCCGGATTTTCGGCCCCACCGAGGCCGCGGCCGGTGCGTCGATCCCGGGTCCCGGCCTGTTGCCGGCCTGGGTCCGCTCCACGGTCGGAATGGACGGCGACGTGCGGGACGTTCGTTTTCCGAATTCAGCGCCCCGGCGGGTCGTCATCCACATTCAGGATTTGCACGACGTGGAGGAAGCCCAGCGTCGGGTGGCGGGCCTCCTGGAGCAGCTGGCGGCTTCCCGGCCGGGGCCCCTGCCGGTGGTCCTGGAGGGCGCCGCGGGCGCTTTTGAGCTCCCCGCCTTCCGGGCTTTCGCCGACGATCGGGCCCGGGCCCGCGCGGCGGACCTGTTGCTCCGCCACAACGTGTTGTCCGGCCCCGAGGCCTTCGGCCTAACCACGGCCCGGGACGCGCGTCTGCGCGGGGCGGAAGATCCGGATTTGTACCGGGAAAACGTCGCCGTCCTGCGGGACGCTTTGCCGCGCCGCGAGGCCGATGCCGCCCGTTTGGCCGCCGTCGTCCGAGTTTTCGAGGGTCTTCGGGAAAAAAAGCTGCCCCCGGCCCTCCTCGCCCTGGAACGGAATTCCGACGCCTACGAAGCCGGGGCCCTGCCCCTGGCGGCCTACGTGAGCGCCCTCTCGTCGCCCGAATCGGCGGGGGGGGAAGGCCCGACGGTTCGCCGCCTGCGGCGCGTGTTGGACATCGAGCGCCGGGTTCGTCCCGAGCGCGTGGCCGAAGAGCGCGTGCGCCTCGTGGAGCGGTTGGCGCCCCTTTTGTCCCCGTCGGAAACCCGGGATTTGATGCGCGCCGGGTTGGACCACCGCCTCGGACGCGGCGCCCCCGATTTATTTCACGCCGCGTTGACCGCGTTGGCCGCCTCGCACGGCGTTTCCTGGTCGGAATTCCCCGCCTACGCCGCCTACGAAACCTCCCGAGCCGAGGCGGAAAAAATCGATCCCGCGCGCCTTCACGAAGAACTGGCCGCCCTCGCGGCCGCGCGGCGGGCCGCCCTCGCGACGGACGACGGGGCGCGTCAGCTCCTGGCGGCCGGGGAGGACCTTCGCTTGATCCGCCGCTTGACGGCGTTCGGCCTTTTGCCGGGGGATCTGCCGCGTCTGCAAGAACGGCAAAAAGAGTTGGAGCAATGGGCCGAGCGCGTGGCCGACTGGTCGCGGACGGACGTTCCCTCCGTCGCGGAAAGCGTTCGGCGGAGCGCGTTGTTTTATTCCTTGGCCGAACGCCGGAACGGGGCCTTGGCCGACCGGTTGATCGAAACCTTTGAGGACGCCGCGCCCGCGGGCGCCCCGTCCGTCGTCGTGCTGGTGGCCGGCGGTTTCCACGGCCCCGGCGTTCGGGACGCCCTTTTGGGTCGCGGGGTGGGTTACATCGGGCTCGTGCCCCGCGCCTTGGGATCGTCGGCGGCTTCGTTGGACGATTTTCGCCCCGGGTCTTCCCCCGTCGATCGAATGTGGTCCGGCGCCCGTCGGGCCCTCCACCGCCCGCTCGTTTTGGCGGCCGACCCGCTGGACGACGCGCCCGGCGCCTCGGAGCGGGCCCGCGGACTCTTGGCGGGCGCCCTGGCCGCGGTGTCCCTCGCGGGGGCGGCCGTGGACGCCCAGGCCGGTCCTCTTGCCCCGGGCCAACGCGTGTCCTTGGCCCGGTTCTCCCCGGAAGGGCGCGATCGATTGAACGCCCTGGCGCAAACCGCCCAGGAACGGGCCGCCGATCTGACGCCGCCCCTGGATTTGACGGTGGGCGTCGGGGGGCTGACCCTCGTTCGCGCGCCGGAAGGGGGACCGCAACTTCGGCTGCCCCTGGCGTTGGCCGGGCCCGCGGGCCCGGACCGACGGACGGCGGTGGTGACCTTTTCGCCGGACGGTTCGACGGTGGTCGATTTGGTTTTCGAGCGGGCCGCCGCCGAATGGCGCGCGTGGGCGAAGGACGAATGGCGGAAATTGATCGGTATTCCGGTTCGCCAAGGGTTGGCGGTTTTTCGAAGTTCCCTGGTGTCCCCCTGGAGCCCCGGGTTGGACGAATGGATGGGCCGCCGGTTGGCGGCGCTCGGCACCCGGAGCCTCTGGTCCGTCGGACAAGCCACGGGCGGCGTGGCTTCTTTCGGGTTGCTGGAAATAAACCGCGCCGCCCGTTGGACCGGTTGGAGCGGCCTGGCCCGGTGGACCGAGAATTTGCGCGAACGCCTTCTTTTGGACGAGGAGCGCCGGTGGGTCGGCCTCCTCCTTCGAAACGCTCCGTTGGGCGTCCGGTCCGCCCTCTTCCACCGCCTGGCCCTCGCCCACGGAATGCCCTGGGACCGGGCTTGGACCGAAGCCCTGCGGGAGTCGTTGCCGCGCCTGGGCCCCGGCGTGCCGCCGTTGTCCGTCGTCGGCGTGGACCTCCGCCCGGCGTTGCCGGGGGACCCCGGCGGGGCCACCGTCCATGTTCTTTTGAACGGGCAACCCCGAACCCTTCAGTTTTCGGCTTCGCGTTCGGCGGCTCTGGCCGATCGCGCGATGGACCACGCGTTGGTTCAAGTGTCGTGGGGTCGGAACGCGGCCGCTCCCTGGGTGACGCTTCAGGCGGCCGCCTTGGCCGACACCACGGTCATGGCCTCGGTGTTGCGCCACACGGTGCGGGAGTGGGACGCGCTCTTGACCGACCCGGACCTTTCCTTCAGCGAAGCCCACGCGTTGGTTCGCGAGGAGGGCGAGGATTTGCGCCTGGATTTGGTCCTTGAGCGCCGACGGTGGATCGACCCCGTGCAGACCTTCGAAAACGGTTTGTTGAACGGAAACTTGGTGGACGTGGAAATCGATCGGAGCCGCCTCCGGGGCCCCGCGTGGACGCCGGCCGACGCGGCCGCCGCCGTGCGCGTGCGTCCGTTGTCGACCAATCGGACCATCGAGCAGGGACGCCAGGGATTCTTTTCCGATTTCGGCCTCTCGCCGTATTTGTTGGGAACCACCGGCCCCTCGGCCTCGGAGATTTTGGAGGACGTGAATCGTTTGACCGCGCGGCTTCGTTCCCTGGACGTGCCCGAGCCCCGGGCCTGGGCGGAGCGGCTCGCGGAAGTTTCCTTGAAGGAAAAAATCGACGCCCTGCGCCTGTTGGCCCGTTATTTCCGGGCCCGGGACCGCCAAGGGGAGTTCTTCCCGTTGGGAAGCAAACGCGCTCCCCGGGTGCGGGCGTTGTCGGATTTTGTGTTGGGGCTCGCGCGTTCCGTGGGCCGGGAAGCCGGTCAGCTGGCCGCCCTTCGCGGGGGGGCCGTGCGACCGGCCGCGCCGGACGCGCTCCTCCGCGCCCGGGCGCAAAGCGCCGTGGAGCGTTTTCCGTCTCTGGCGCGCACCTTGTTCGCTCTGTTGGAAGAAGCCGGCGTGACGCCCGTTCCCGGAAAAGAAGCGGAGCGGACCGCCTTTGCCGCCGATTTGTTGATGGTCTACGCCCACGCCTTTGACGAGGGCTACGGCCGTCTCGCCGTTTTGACCACGGCGTTCGCCGCCCGGGAAGCCCCGGACGCCAAGGGCCTGGTCGTGGGGGTTTTCCATGTGCGCGACTCCCTGCGCGATTCCCTGGCCGCCGGCGAACTGGTCCGCTCCCTGCTCGAGCGTGGGCGTCAAGGGACGTCGGCCGGATTCGCCCCCGTCGTTCTCCTGGACGGGGCGGGTTTCGAGAACGCCACCGCCCGCCAACTGTCGTCGGAACTTCAGTACCGGCTGGCCGAGGAGGCCCCCGGCGCTCCCGCGGATCTCCGGGACGCCGCGCTCCGGAGCCTGGCCGAACGGCTTGTCGTGGTCCACGCCGACGCCGTCGCCCAGGACGGCCGCGTCAGCCTGCGCCGCCTCCTGAGTTGGACGCGTTCCCAATGGGCGGGACGAACGGTGGGGACGGTTCAGATTTTCACCCGGGACCGCGACCGTATTTTGGACGACGTCCGCGGCCGCCTCGTGGATTGGATCCTCTATCTGATCGAACCCCTGGGGCTCCGGCGCCTGTCCTCGTCCCTGGAGGACGCGGCGGCCGAGGACCGCCTGCGCCGTTTCATCGCGTCGAACGCCTAAGAATTCGCTAAAATGTTTTTCATCAACTTTTCTTCCAAAGGACATCTCCCATGACCACCCACAACGTAACGCTCATTCCCGGCGACGGCACGGGGCCCGAAATCTCCGCCACGGTTCAGAAAGTGTTGGACGCCACCGGCGTCAAAATCGCTTGGGACGTCGTGGAGGCCGGGGCCGATGTCGTCGAAAAATACGGCACCCCGCTCCCCGATAACGTGCTGGCCTCCATCCGGAAAAACAAAGTCGCCCTGAAAGGCCCCCTCACGACTCCCATCGGCACGGGGTTTCGCTCGGTCAACGTCGCCCTCCGAAAAGAACTCGACCTCTACGCCTGCCTCCGCCCCTGCAAGTCCTACGCGGGCGTCCGGTCCCGCTACGAGAAGATCGACTTGGTCGTGGTTCGGGAGAACACCGAAGATCTCTACGCCGGGGTCGAATACGAGGCCGGAACGAAGGAAGCGAAGGAAATCATCGGCTGGGCCAAAGGAAAAATTTTTCCCGACGCCGCCATCTCCATCAAGCCCATCTCCCGCACGGGCACCGAACGGATCGTGAAATTCGCCTTCGACTACGCCGTGGCCCACAAACGGCGGAAAGTCACCGCCGTGACCAAGGCCAACATCATGAAGTACACCGACGGCCTCTTCTTCCAGGTCGCCCAGGAAGTCGCCAAAAAATACCCCGGCATCGAATACGAGGAACGGCTGATCGACAACATGTGCATGCAGTTGGTGCAAAAGCCCGAGCTCTACGACGTGATCTGCCTGCCGAACCTCTACGGCGACATCCTCTCGGACCTCTGCGCCGGCTTGATCGGCGGCCTGGGCATCGCCCCGGGCGCCAATCACGGCAAGGACATCGCGCTTTTTGAGGCGGTCCACGGCTCCGCCCCCAAATACAAGGGGATGAACAAGGTGAACCCCACGGCCGTCCTGCTCTCCGGCGTTTTGATGCTGGAGCACCTGGGCGAAAAAGCCGCGGCGCAGAAACTCGAAGCCGCCATCGCCGCCGTGATCGCCGAAGGAAAGTCGGTGACCTACGATCTCAAGCCCCAACCCACCGATCCCACCGCCGTCGGTACGAGCCAAATGGGCGATGCCATCATTCGGGCCATGAAGAAATGACCCGGGCCGCCGGGGTCCTCCCGGGTCGATCAACGCGGCGCTTCGCAATCGTTCGGGGCGCGTTCCTCGCCGGAATTGTCTGTTGGACGGCGGGGCGCCTTTGGGCGTTGCAGGACGGACAAGCCGCCTTTGATCTGTTGGGTCAGGTGGACGTATCCGGAGCCCCCGTTTTTACCCAAAGCGGGATCAACAACAGTCAAGGGCCACGCCGAACGCCCGCGGGTTTCGGCTCGCGGCCGGACTGGCGTTGGATCCGGTCGCCCACCGTTTGTTCGTGAGCGACGCCCAAAATCATCGGGTGCTCGTTTTTAACCTGAACGCGGAAAACGGTCTGGAAGATCGGACCGCCGACGTTGTTTTGGGGCAACCGAACTTCTCGGCGAACGCCTCCGGGAACACCGCGCATTCGATGAGCGGTCCGTGGGCCGTGGCGGTCGATTCCTCCCGGGAACGGCTCTACGTGGCCGACGCCGGCAACAATCGGGTGTTGGTGTTCAACGTGTCATCGCCGACAAACGGGATGGACGCGACGGCCGTGCTGGGACAGACGGGGTTCGGACTGTCGGGGGCCACTCGAACCGTCGATGGGATGTCGGATCCCGAGGGCTTGGCGTACGACGCGGACGGACGTCGTTTGTTCGTCGGCGATGTCGGCAACCGCCGTGTTCTCGTTTTCGACCTGGCCGCGGTGGCCACCGGCCTTTCGGCGGCGGCCGTTTTGGGGCAATCGGATTTCGTTTCCTACACGAGCGCCGCCGATCAAGGGCATTTCGTCGCCCCGTACGGCTTGAGCTACGATTCCAAATCTCGACGATTGTTCGTTTCGGACTCGGTGGCCCACCGAATTCTGGTGTTCGACGCGGCGTCCGTGGTCAATGGGGAACCGGCCGTGGGGGTTCTGGGTCAGGCCACTTTTGCTGGGACTTCGCCCGGAGGCCCCAACCGGAATCGATTCAACAACCCCCTGGGAACGGCTTTCGACCCCGCCAGCGGTTCCCTGTTTGTCGTGGACGAAGTCAACGCGCGTGTCCTCGTCTTTGACGTTAACCGTTTGGACGATGGCGAAGACGCCGTGGGCGTCCTGGGTCAGCCGGATTTCCTTACGTCGAATTTGGCCACCTCCGCGGCGGGGGTCAGCGACCCCGTGTCTTGCTTTTTTGATGTTTCCTCCCGGCGGCTCTGGGTGGGGGAGGGTTCTCCGAACTGTCGGGTCGTCGTGCACCAGGTTTTTCCGTTCCCCTCCTACGCGGGCCCCGCGACGGTGCGGGCGTATCCCAACCCTTTTCGGTCAACGGCGGGAAATTCGTCCGTGACCATCGATCGATTGCCGGCGGGGGCTGCGGTGAAAATCCATGCCCTGGATGGACGGGAGGTCCGAGAATTGATGGCCGACGCCTTCGGTTCTTTAACCTGGGACGCCAAGGACGCCGGGGGGACCTCGGTGCCGAGCGGCGTGTATTGCGGGTTGGCGACGTCGGGCGGGGACACGAAGACCTTTAAAATCGTGATTCAGCGGTGAGGAGAATTCCCTTGAATGAAGCCGGAACAATGAGAAAACTTTTTTTAGCGACGATCGGGATGGTCCTCGGGGTGGGAGGGGCCTTCGCCGGGGACGGAAGTTCGACGGCGGGGTTTTTAAACCTGCCCTCCTCGAGTCGGCTGGCGGGGTTGGGGGAAGCGGGGCTGGCGTTGGTCGACGGATCCCAAGGCCTTGGCGTGAACCCGGCGAGTTTGGGGCGGTTTAAGGGGCAGGGAGTGGGTTTGACCCACGGGATCTACGTGGACGAAAGCGCCCTGGAAGACCTGACCTACGCCCGGGCGACGAAGGCGGGGGCGTTCGGGGTGGGGGTTCGGTATTTTTCGGCGGGGAAGATCGACGAATTGGACACGACGGGGGCGACGGTGGGGAGCTTTACGCCAAGCGACTTGGCCCTGACGGCGGGGTATGGCCGTGCGCTGAAGTATTTGAAAGTGGGCGGGGCCGTGAAATACATTCGGTCGAAGCTGGTGGACAGCGCGAGCACGATCACCCTGGACCTGGGGATCGAGTCCAGGCCCCTGCTGCAAAAGAAACTGCGGCTGGCGCTGGTGGGACAGAACCTCATTGGGAGTTTGAAGTATGAGACGGAGAAAAGCGACCTGCCGCGGATGATCCGCGCGGGCGGGACGTACAGCGTGAAGGACCCCTGGGACGTGGCGTTGGATTTTGGATTTCCCAAGGACGGGGACACCGAATGGTCCCTGGGGACGGAGTATCGATTAAGAATGGCCGAGCCCTGGGGCGTGGCCCTCCGGACCGGCTACAACAGCCGCCGTGCCGACGTGAGCGGGGGGGAAGGATTCGCCTTGGGTTTGGGCGTTAAACGGAACAAAATGACGGTGGACTACGCCTACGTGCCCTTCGGCGACATCGGATCGACCCATTGGATTACGATCGGGTGGGCCTGGTGAGCGCGGAACTGTCCTGCGTCATCGTCAAGCCCGACGGGGTGGGGAAAGCCCTGGTGGGGAAGATATTGGGCCGGCTGGAGGAGGAAGGGTTTCGCCTGTTGGCGGTCCGAATGGTTCGTCCCACGGTGCCGACCATGTCCGAATTCTACGCCGAACATCGCGGGAAACCTTTTTACGACGGTTTGATGAAGTTTATGACCTCGGGGCCCTTCGTAGTCACGGCGTGGACGGGGGAGAACGCCATCGCCCGCATTCGGGCCCTGGTGGGCGCCACGGACCCCCGAAAAGCCGCGCCGGGAACCCTTCGGGCGACCTGGGGAACGGACAATCGCCGAAATTTGATCCACGCCTCGGACTCCCCCGCCAGCGGCCAGCGGGAAACGGCGCTCTTTTTCACCCCCGCCGAATTGGCCCCCTACGACCCCCAACGCTGGGCCGCCGAGGACATGGCGCCACCGAAAATTTAAACCGACACCACCTGAATCTTGGGGTCCACCATCCGCTGGAGAAGGTTTTGGATGGCGTAAAGGGTTCCCGAGGTCGCGCTGGCGCAGCTTCCGCAGGCCCCCTGGTAGTGCACCGTCAACACGTTGTCCGAAAATTCCAACACTTCCAACCCCCCGCCGTCTCCGGCCAAGGCCGGGCGCACGTTCTCATCGATCACCGCGTTGATGAGGGCCAGTTTTTCGTCCGTGGAGCCCGTTGCCGCGGCCGCGCCCTCGGCGACGGTCGGCGCCGCGGTGGTTTCGATGGCGGCCACGAGCCGGGGTTTGATCAAGGGCCAGTCGGCGTCCGGAAATTTGGTGATCGTGACGAACCGGTCCATGACGAACACCGAGGCCACGGGGCCCGAGGCGAAAATCGCTTCGGCCAAGGGGTGGCCCTTGGCGGTGTCGGTCGATTCAAAGGACAGCGCGCCTTTGGCGACCAACGCGGCGTCGGTGATGAATTTGAGTGAATCGGGGTTGGGGGTGGCTTGGGTTTCAATCACGTGAACCATGGAGTTCTCCTTTTTTCCGTCGGTGAATTGTACCTTTTTTGTCGGCGGCGGTCCAGAACCCGGGAAAACCCTTGACACGGATCGTCGGGCGTGTATAATGAGTGCGGAAAAACCCACCGAGATGCTCTTCCCAATTCCGTTGTCCATCCCGAGGTGAACATCCCCAACGGCGCGCACGGCGCGACCGCGGGTTTTTCCGCTGTTTCATCTTAAAACACAGTCGCCCCATCCCCCAACTCTAAGGAGCGCTTCATGGAGTCACACACCCACACCCCCCATCCCCACCCGGCGTCCGCCGGCGGGACCCACAAGCCCCTGAACGCCGAGGCCCTGACCAAGGCGTCCATGTCCGAAATCATCAAGATCGGCGAGGATTTGAAAATCCCCGCCGTCGCCGGCATGCGGAAACAGGAGGCCATCGCGCGCATTCTGGAAGCCCAGGCCCGGGATTCCAACAACGGCGCGATCGTGAAGGGCGGCGTGTTGGAAGTGCTTCAAGACGGTTTCGGTTTTTTGCGGAGCCCCGACTACAATTACCTGCCGGGTCCGGACGATATTTATATTTCGCCCAGCCAGATCAAGAAGTTCGGCCTGCGCAAGGGCGACACCGTCACCGGCCAGGTCCGACCGCCCAAGGACCAGGAGCGCTTTTTCGCCTTGTTGCAGGTCCAGACCATCAACGGCGAGCCCGTCGAGAAAGCCATTCACCGGCCTCTCTTCGACAATCTGACGCCCCTTTACCCCCAAAACCGGATCAACCTGGAAACCAAAAAAGACGAGATCAACACCCGGATTCTGAACCTCGTGACGCCCATCGGCAAAGGCCAGCGCGCGTTGATCGTCGCCCCGCCCCGGACCGGCAAGACGATCTTTCTTCAGAAGATCGCCAACTCCATCACGGAGAACCACCCCGAAATCGACCTGATCGTCCTGTTGATCGACGAACGCCCCGAAGAAGTCACCGACATGCAGCGGAGCGTGAAGGGCGAGGTCATCAGCTCGACCTTCGACGAACCCCAGGACCGCCACGTGCAGGTGGCCGAGATGGTGTTGGAAAAAGCCCGCCGGCAGGTGGAGTGCGGCAAGGACGTTTTGATCCTGCTGGACTCGATCACCCGGCTGGCCCGGGCCTACAACTCGGTCACCCCGAGTTCCGGCCGCGTGCTGTCGGGCGGCATCGACGCCAACACCATGGAGCGGCCGAAGCGGTTCTTCGGCGCCGCCCGGAACATCGAAGAGGGCGGGTCGCTCACCATCATCGCCACCGCGCTGGTCGAAACCAACAGCCGGATGGACGACGTGATCTTTGAAGAATTCAAAGGCCGTGGGAACATGGAAGTTTATTTGGACCGGAAACTGGCCGACCGCCGCGTGTTTCCCGCCATCGACATCCACCGGTCGGGCACCCGGAAAGAAGAATTGCTCCTTTCCCCGGACGAGCTCAATAAAGTGTGGATTCTCCGCAAAGTGCTCTCCAGCCTCTCGCCGGTGGACGCCATGGAACTCCTCATCGACAAGGTGGGGGCGACGAAGTCCAACAAGGATTTCCTGCGGTCCATGGAACTGTCCAGCATGGAGAAATAAGCGAGAACACGGCCGGTTTCGGCGGTCCCGGCCCCCCGATTTCCGTTGTAATTTTTCGAAATTCGGGGTATCCTTAACGAGAGCTTATGCGTCGACAAACCGATGTCCTGGTGGGAGGCATTTTCGCGGCCGCGGCGCTGGTGGTCACCCTGGCGCCGGTGGGCGGAGCGTCGTTTCAATTCAGCGCGGGCGAATCTCCGGCGTTCTCGGAATCCTACCTGCTGACCGTGGCGCGCGGGCCCGCCGGGCCCTCCCCGGAAACCTTTCAAACCTTAAGCGATATGGGTCGCGTGGTCGTCGGCCAGTACGAAGTCCGGCCCCAGGACACTCTCGCGAGCATCGCCGCCACCTACGGTTCAACGGCGGACTACCTCCGAAGCACCAACCATTTGGAATCCACCAAGCTCCCGCCCGGCAAAACCCTGCTGGTTCACAGCGGCAAAGGCATGCTTTATCAAGTCCGGGAGAAAAAAGGACGGCCCGAAAGCCTTCGGCAGATTGCCCAGCGTTACAATCGGTCGGCGGTGGAGATCGCCCGGGCCAATCGGCTTCCCGGGGTCGCCTTGCTCGGCGATTTCGAATTGGCGGACGGCAGCGTGCTTTTCTTGCCGGGAGTGCGCTTGCGATTCACCGATTACATGGTCCCGGTCGCCTGGGTTCCCGGTCGGCGTATGATTTCTTCCGGATTCGGCGTCCGCCGCCATCCGTTGCTCCGAACCCGGCGTTTCCACACGGGCCTCGACATGCCCCGCCCCTTCGGTTTTCCCGTCAAAGCCTCGCGGGAAGGCACCGTCATTTTTTGCGGGTGGCGGGGCGGCTACGGCAAACTCGTGATCATCAAACACCAGGGCGGTCTGCGCACCTGGTACGGCCATCTTTCCCAAATTGACGTCGCCGAGGGCCAGCGCGTGACCAAGGGCCACCCGGTGGGCCGGGTCGGCGCCACGGGGTTGGCCACGGGGCCCCACCTCCACTTCGAAGTGCGGGACCGTTTCGGCAATTCCCTCAACCCCAAAAAGTTCATTTTTTAGGTATAATAAGCCATTCCCTGACGCCCCGCGGGGCTTTGCCCGCCGGGGCTTTTTGTTGGAAACACGTCTCCCCCATAGAGAGGTTGAAATGAAAGAAGGCATTCACCCCAATTACAATACCGTCACCGTGGCCTGCGCCTGCGGGAACAGCTTTGTGACGCGGTCCACCGCGTCCCAGATCCGTCTTGAAATTTGCTCCGCCTGCCACCCGTTCTACACGGGCCGGCAAAAACTCGTGGACACCGCCGGTCGCGTGGAGCGCTTTGAGAAGCGTTACGCCGCCACCGGGGGCAAGACGATCGTCCGCAAGCCCGCCGCCAAAAAAGCGGCCGCTCCGGCCCGTCCCGCGGCCAAAAAAGCCGACAAGGTCCTCCGCACCGCGCCCAAGGCCGGCGCCAACAAACCGAAACCCAAAAGCGAAAAAACCGCCGTTAAGGCCGGTAAGTAGCTCTCCGTCCGTCGGCCGCCCCCGGTGACCGGGGCGGCCGGGGTCTCATGAACCCCAAATTCCAACAACTGGTCGAGCGTTACGCCCAGGCGCAACACCGCCTGGCCGATCCCGCCTTTCAAGGCACGCCGGAGTACAACGCGTTGGCCCGGGAGTACAAGCGTTTGGAACCGGCCGCGGCCAAAGCGGCCGAGCTCCGCCGCGTGGAATCCGACATCGAAAAATCCCAACCGCTGCTCCAATCCAACGAAGCCGATCTCCGCGCCTTGGTGGAGGAAGAGCTTCTCACCCTGCGCGGCCGCGAAGCCGCGCTCACCCGCGAGCTGGAGGAATTCCTATTGCCCCGGGACCCCCAGGACGAACGCGACGTCATCGTGGAAATCCGGGCGGGCACCGGGGGGGACGAGGCCGCGCTCTTTGCCGGCGATCTCTACCGCATGTACACCCGTTACGCCGCCGACCGGGGCCTGGCGGTGGAGCCCTATTCGTCCAGCCCCACGGGGTTGGGGGGGTACAAGGAAATAATTTTCGGACTCCGCGGATTGGGCGCCTACGGACGATTCAAAAACGAAAGCGGCGTTCACCGGGTTCAGCGCGTGCCGGACACCGAAGCGTCGGGGCGGGTCCACACGTCGACCGCCACCGTGGCCGTTTTGCCGGAGGCCGACGACGTGGACATACAAATCAACCCGGCGGACCTGCGCATCGACGTCTATCGCGCCTCGGGGGCGGGCGGCCAGCACGTGAACAAAACCGAATCCGCCGTCCGCATCACCCACCTGCCGACGGGCGTCGTCGTGGCTTGCCAGGACGAGCGGAGCCAAATGAAAAACCGGGCCAAGGCCTTCGCCATGCTTCGAACCAAATTGTACCAGGCGCAACAGGAACGCGTGGACGCCCAGCGCCGGGACCTGCGCCGCAGCCAAGTCGGGTCCGGGGAACGCACGGAGAAAATCCGCACCTACAATTTTCCCCAGGACCGGGTGACCGATCACCGCTTGAATCAGAATTTCCACAACCTGCCCCGCATTTTGGAGGGGGGCTTGGACGACATGTTCCAGGCTCTCGCCGAAGCGGAAAAGGCCCAGAAGCTGGCCGCCTTGGAAACGCCCCAATGACGCCCACCATCGGCGACGGAATTAAGCGCGCGACCCAGCGATTGTCGGACCGGGGCGTTTCCAACGCCGAACGGGAGGCTTTGGAGCTTGTGGCCCGCGCCGCCGCCTTTTCCAAAGACACCCTGCCCGCCCGTCTTCGGGACCCCTTGAGCCCGGAGGCTTCCATTTTTCTTGATCAGTGGACGGTCCGCCGGGTCGCGGGCACCCCGCTGGCCCATTTGATCGGGGAATGGGATTTCCTGGATTTCACCGTCACCGTCACCCCGGACGTTCTCATCCCCCGGCCCGAGACCGAAGGTCTTTTTGACTGGGCCGTCCGCGCTAGCGGCAGTCCCAGATCGTCGGATGGGGCCGTCCGCGCTAGCGGCAGTCCCAGATCGTCGGATGGGGCCGTCCGCGCCCGGGACGCCGTTTCGGGGGCCAAAGGCCCGGCGCATTGGGTCGATTGCGGCACCGGCTCCGGGGTGTTGGCTCTGGCCGCGGCCCGGCAGTGGACCGATGCGCGGGTAACGGCCATCGATCTTTCGGCCGCGGCCCTGGCCGTGGCCCGGTGGAACGCCCGCCGATTGGGCGTGGAGAACCGAATTCAATTTCGACAGGGCGATCTCTTGGACGGGATCGACGACCAATCCGTGGACGGTCTCCTGGCGAATCTGCCCTACGTGGAAGACGGGGAATGGTCCGGCCTGGCCACCGAAGTCCGCCAGGAACCCCGGCGCGCCCTGTTGGGCGGCTCCGATGGGCTGGACGTGATTCGACGCTTTGTTCCCCAGGCCGCCCGCGTTCTTCGTTCCGGCGGGGCGGTGTACCTGGAAGTGGGGCGAGGCCAAGCCGAGGCCGTGGCCGCGCTGTTGCGCGGCTCCTTCAGCGACGTGCGATTGGAGAAGGATTTCGCCGGCATCGACCGGTACGTGGGGGGCGTGCGATGATGCGTTTGGACGGGTTTGTTCTTCGGGGCGGCCGCCGCTTGGCGGGCCGCGTGCGGGTGTCGGGTTCCAAGAACGCCGCCCTGCCCTGCCTTTTCGCCACGTTGTTGACCGACGATCCTTGCGAATTGACCAACGTGCCGGACCTTCAGGACATCCGAACGGCGGTGCGTCTGTTGGAACGCTTGGGCAAGAAAGTGACTTTTGAGCGGGGCACGGTGACGGTTCGCCGGCGCGGCGCTTTGCAACACAAGGCGCCGTACGATTTGGTTCGCCGCATGCGGGCCAGCGCCGTCGTCCTGGGCCCCCTCTTGGCCCGCCTGGGACGGGCTCACGTGTCCCTGCCGGGTGGGTGCGCCATCGGCGCCCGGCCCATCAATTTTCATTTAAAGGCTTTCGAAACCCTGGGCGCCAAGGTGACCGTCCAGGAAGGCTACGTGGCCGCGGCGGGACGATTGCGGGGAAAAACCCTTCGGCTTCCTTTCGCCAGCGTGGGCGCCACCGAAAACGTCCTGATGGCCGCCGCCTTGGCCCGAGGCCGAACGGTGCTCAAAAACGCCGCCCGGGAACCCGAAATCACCGATTTGGCCGACATGTTGATCGGCATGGGCGCCCGGGTGGCGGGCGCCGGGACCGACACCCTGGTGATCGACGGACGCGAGCGCCTGGGCGGGGTCCACCATCGCGTCATTCCGGACCGGATCGAAGCCGGCACCTTTTTGATCGCCGCCGCCATCACCCGGGGAAACCTTCGGGTGATCGACGCCCGGGCGGACCATTTGACCGCGGTCCTCGCGGCGCTCCGAAAAGCCGGCCTCGGGGTGCGCGCCGACGGGTCGGATTTGGTGGCCCGTTGGACCCGGCCGCTCCGCCCCGTGTCCATCACGACAAAGGTCTACCCCGGTTTTCCAACGGACATGCAAGCCCAGTGGATGGCCCTCATGGCCGTCACCCGGGGCAAAAGCGTGATCACCGAATCTATTTTTGAAAACCGGTTTCTTCACGCCCAGGAACTTCAGCGCTTGGGGGCCCGGGTGGACGTGCGCGGCTCCCGCGCCACGGTGGAAGGCGTGGCGTCCCTGTCGGGTTGCCCGCTCATGTGTTCGGATTTGCGGGCCGGCGCGGCGCTCGTGCTGGCCGGCCTGGCGGCCCGGGGGGTCACCAAAGTGCTCCGGGTTTATCACCTGGATCGGGGCTACGAAGCCCTGGAAAAAAAGCTGCGCGCCGTGGGCGCCGACATCCGGCGGGCCCCCCTGTGAGACGGGGCCTCGTTCTCGTTTTTGTGGCGTTGGGCGCGGGCGCCTCGGCCGTGCGGGCCGAGGACGCCGCCCCGGACGCCGGCGCCATCGCCCCCGGCGTTCAAACGACGGAGGTCATCACGTTGTCGACGGAGACCGAAACGTTGACCGAAAAGCCTTCCTGGTTGGAACGCGCCGAAAACCTTTTCCAGGAGGGTCTGGCGGCCGAAGCGTCGGGCGATATTCGCACGGCCCGTCGCCGCTACAGCCGCACGCTGAAGACCTTGGCCGACCAGGCGGACGACGCCGCCGTCCTGGACATGCGCAGCGAAATTGCGACCTTTTTGAATATGGCGGACGTGGGCCCTCTGCCCCGGCCCGGGGATTGCCCCCCGGCCACGGAAGTCCAGCCCGTGACCCAGGAGGAACTCAACGCCGCGCCGGTGGTCGAGCCCGTGGTCTCGTCCACCAAAAGCTACGCCATCCATTTGGACCCGGAAGACCCGCTCGTGAAAAAATTCATCGGTCTCTACACGGGGCCCCTGCGCGGACGGTTTCAAGACGCGTTGCGGCGCATGGCCCGCCATCGGGGGATGATTTTGTCGGAAATTGAAAAGGCCGGCCTTCCCCGGGAGCTTTTGTATCTGCCCATCGTGGAAAGCGAATTTCAAACCTTCGCGGTCTCCCGGGCCGGGGCGGTGGGGATGTGGCAATTCATGACGTCCACGGCCAAATACGCCGGATTGAAAATCAATTACTGGGTGGACGAGCGGCGCGACCCCGCGAAAGCGACCCACGCCGCGCTCCAAACGCTCAAAAGCCTCCACGATTGGTTCGACGATTGGCACTTGGCTCTGGCGGCGTACAACCGGGGCATGTACGGCATTCAACGCGATTTGGAATTCACCCGTTCGACGGATTTCGCGCTGTTGTCCAAACGGCAAGGCCTCCCCATGGAAACCGAGCAATACGTGCCCAAGCTCATGGCGGCCGTGTTGGTCGGGGAGAACGCGAAGGCCTACGGATTCGACGTCGGGGCCGCCGCCGCGGCGCCCCCGCCGGACGCGGTGATCCTGGAAAAACCCCTGGACCTCAAGATCGCGGCGGCCTGCGCCAAGACGACGGAGGAGACGCTGCGGGAACTCAATCCGTCGGTCCGCCTTTGGTGCACGCCGCGGAACGAATCCCGTTTCGCCTTCAACGTCCCCGCGGGGACCCGGGCGCGCTTTTTGGAAGAACTGAACAAAGTGAAGGACTGGACGCCGTCGCCCGGCTATCTCAAATACACCGTGCGGAAGGGCGACGTGCTGGGCCGCATCGCCCGGCGTTACCGCACGACCGCGGCGGCCATCCAGCGGGAAAACAAAATACAAAACGCCCATCGACTCCGACCGGGGCAGGTGATTCTCATCCGCCCGGGCCGGGGATTTAAAGACGACTGACCGACCCCAAACGAGGACCTCTCATGAACCCCATCAAAATGGAACCCATACTTTTCGGCACCGACGGCTGGCGCGGCTTGATCGCCCGGGATTTTACCTTCGCGAATCTGCGGCGCGTGTCCGACGCCCTCGCCCGCGCCTTGCCGTCGAAGTCGCGCGTCGTGGTCGGCCACGATCACCGCTTCCTGTCGGAGGAGTTCGCCCGCGCCGCCGCGTCGGTGCTGGCGGTCCGGGGCCACCGCGTGATCCTCGGGCAAGGCCCGACCACGTCCCCGGCCCTGTCCTTCGCGCTCAAAGGCGCCGGCGCCCGGGCCGGCGTCATGATCACCGCGAGCCACAACCCTCCGACTTACAACGGATTTAAAATCAAGCTGCCACCGGGCCGCTCGGCGGATCCGCTGTTTACGACCAAGGTGGAAACCCTGCTGGAACCCGAGACGCCGCGCCCTCCGATGGTGGAGGGGGAACGGCGGGACCTGTCGAAGCCGTATCTCGCCCATTTGGTTTCGCGGTTGGACCGGGCCTTCTGGAAAAAAGCGCGTTCGACCCGGGTGGTTTTTGACGCCATGCACGGGACCGGCGGTGTTTTGTGGGCGGCCGTGGGCGCGGTGTTGGGGTTGGGCGGCGGCGCCGTCCGCGTGGAGCGGGACCCCCTGTTCGGGGGCGTTTCGCCGGAGCCCATCGAGAAGAATTTGGCGGTGTTGTCCGAAGCGGTGCGCGCCCAGAAAGCCGTGTTGGGCGTGGCCGTCGACGGCGACGGCGACCGGTTGGGCGCCGTGGACGAAAAAGGCGTTTACCTGCCGCCCCACGCCGTGTTCCCCCTCATCCTGCGTCATTTGGTGGAGAACCGGAAAATGAAGGGGGCGGTGGTTCAGGCCGTTTCCCTGGGATATCTTTCGGAGCGTCTGGCCAAGGAATACAAGTTGCCTTTTGTTGAAGTGCCGGTGGGCTTCAAATACGTCGCCGATCAGATGGCCAAAACCCGCGTGCTCTGGGGCGGGGAAGAATCCGGCGGGTACGGCGTGGGGCTCTGGGGTCCCGAGCGGGACGGTTTGTTGACGGGCCTCTTGTTGGTCGAAGCGGTGCTGGCGGCGGGAAAGCCCCTGTCGGTGCTCCGCAAGGAACTGACGGAAAAATGCGGGGCCTCCGAATTTTCCCGGGTGGATCACCCGCTCAAAGCGCCGGTGGTGGACAAGGCGGCCTGGGTGGCCACCGTCACCAAGCGGATCCCGGCCAAGGTGGGCGGCGTCGCGGTCAAGGAAACCCGCAACACCGACGGCCTTAAAGTGGTCCTGGTGGACGGTTCCTGGGTGTTGCTGCGACCCAGCGGCACGGAACCGCTTCTGCGCGCCTACGCGGAATCTCCCACGACGATCCTCACGCAGCAATTGCTGACCAAGGCCCAGGAGTGGGCCGGGGCCAAGAATATTTAACGAGAATTTTTTCCCCGCTCCGGGAGTGATTCTGGGCCGTGCGGTTCCGCCGGCTTGTCCCGGGGCCGAACCTTGAAAAATCGAAGGCCTATAGCAAAACGACTCTATTTTTAAATACGTTTTGCTATTGACCATTTCGGTATTCGGGGTATACTTAAGTGAAGTTTAGCCGAGACCTCGACACCCATCGACATCACGATTGACAGCGACGACGCGGATCTCCGGCCGGAAACGCGGCGCGTTTCCGGGCGGGGTCGCGATAGGGCCGCGCGGGGGCGGGATATTTTTTTGGCGGCCGGGAATGGGAGGCCCGCCGCCGGAGGAGCTCCGATGAGCGTCCACGTCCGGGAAGGAACAACATGAGCCGACGGTGCCACCCATGACCCCGGCGTCTCTTCCGGAATCGCAGCCTCTGATGTTGGCGTCCTTGATGGGGCGGGGCCGTTGGGCCCCGACCGTCGTCCTTTTTTTGGGCCCGGTGGGGTTGCCCTTGTTCGGCGGGGCCATCGTCTGGGCCATGGTACGCGGCCCCTGGCCCGCCGCCGACGTCTTTCCCCTGTTTGTCGGTCTCGAACTCCTCTTGTATTTGGGGGCCGGACTCGGCTGGAGCTTCGGCGCCGCGCTCTCCGCCACGGGTCTCGGCCTTCTCGGCTTTTTCTTTTCGACGGTGCCCCAGGCCCGCCTGCTCTTCGCCGCCCACATCGCCCTTCTTTGGACCGTTTTTGCCGTGTTAAGCCTGTTCGACCGCCGGCGTCAAACCGCGTGGAATCGATTTCACGAGGAGTGGGACGGGCTCGAGATGGATTTGACCCACACCCAGACGGACGTGGACAGCACCCGCGCCTTGATCGAAGACAGCCGCGCCCGCATCGTGGCCTTCGACCGGCTCCAGCTTTTCACCGACGATCTCATCGGTCCCTACCACCGGGAAGAACTTCTCGGCAAGGCCCAGACCGGCTTGGGCGCCATGTTCCCCCGGGCCCGGGTGTCCCTCCACATGTTTCCCAAGCCCGACGCTCCCAGTCCCGAGGACGAATTGGGCATGAAAATGCTCCAGTGGGGCCAACCGCGCCTTCTGGCCTCCCGCGCCGGCTCCGTGCCCACCTGGGACCAGGGCCTGGTCATCGTGCTGCCGGTCAAGGGAAGGGAAAATTTCCTGGGGTGGATCCTTTTGGAATCCAAAAACCCCGACGCGCCCTTTGAAATTCACGACTTGCGTTTGGCGTCCATCGCCTCGGACTTGATCGCCCTGGCCCTCGGCAACACGGAACGGTTCTCCCAGACCGAAGCCCTGGCGATTTCCGACGAGCTCACGGGCGTCTACACCCGGGGCTATTTCAACGAACGGCTTCAAGAGGAATTCGCCAAAGCCCGGCACAAAGGCCGGCCCTTCACCCTGGTTCTCCTGGACATCGACCATTTCAAAAAAGTCAACGACCTCCACGGCCACCACATCGGCGACGAAGTGCTTCGGTGGTTGGCGCGCCTCGTGACGGGCCAGGCCCGGGAAACGGACTTCGTCGCGCGCTACGGCGGCGAGGAATTTGTCGTCCTCATGCCCAACACCCGGGGCGCCGACGCCTTTCGGTTCACCCAGCGGTTGTGCAAGACCATCGCCACGACGCCTTTCCGGTGGGGCACCAAGAAAATCAAAATCACCTTGTCCGCCGGGGTCGCCTGCCTGAAAGACGAGGTGACGGCGGAGGAAGATTTGATCCGGCGGTCGGACGAAGCCCTCTACGCCGCGAAAAACAGCGGCCGCAACCGGGTGTGCAATTATGACGCCTGAACTCGCCCACGCGCTTTTGTTCTGGGGGGCCGCGCCCGTGCTGTGGGCGTCCATCCATTGGCGGGACGCCCGGGGCTTCCTGATCGCCGCGGTTTTCGGCGTTTTCGCCCTCTTTCACGCCTGGGGCGACGCGGGGGCCCTCTGGGATTTGCTATTCCATTGGGGCACGTACGGCTTGGCGGCCCTCGTGCCCTATTATTTTCGGCGGTACCAGAACGGACTGGAGCGGGAATTCGCCCGCCGGAAGTCCCATTTGTCCGAACAACGCTCCAAAAGCGCCCACCGCCACGACGCCATCGTCCGGGAGAAAAACGAACTGCAGGACAATCTGGAACGCCTGCAAAACCGTTTCGCCCTGGTGCAGGTCATGGCGACGAAGCTCGAAGCGGGCGAAATTCTTCAGACCTTGGGCCACATGTGGAAAAAGCGCACCGGCGTCAAAGGGTGCCTGATTCTGCGCCGCCAGTTGAACGGCAATTGGACCACGGCCTTCACCGACGGCATTTTTAACGCCCAGGATTGGATTCGTTTTATGACCGCGCACCCCTCCATCGCCCGTTCGCGGCGCATTCGGCGTTACGCCGCCAACGGCCGCCAGCTGTCGTTTCCCGGCCAACCCTTCGGGTCCACGTGCCTGCTCATCCCTTTCACCTGGGACAAGGACATCCTGGCCATGGGCGTGGTCGAAGTGGAGCCCCAGCGGATGGAGGACAGCTTGGAAGGATTCAACATCGAACGCAAACTCGTTTCCATCGGCCTGCGGCGGGCCGATCTCTACGATTTGATGACGGAGCGCAGCCGCTACGACGCGTTGACGGGGGCGTTCCTCCGGCGAAGTCTGACCGAACGGTTGGAAGACGCCGTCCGAAAGTCCCATCGCTACAACACCCCGCTGTTTTTCGCCTTGATGGACATCGATCACTTCAAGACGCTGAACGACCGTTGGGGCCACGTGATCGGCGATCGCGTTCTGGTCCACTTGGCCCAGATGGTCCGCCGATTGGCCCATCCCGGCGTGACCCTGGGCCGCTTCGGCGGCGACGAGTTCGCCCTCATCATGGAAATGGATTCCCAGCCGGAGGTGTTCGCCTGGTTTGAACGCCTGCGCCAGCTGACGGCGGAATCGCCGCTCCGGGACCGGGAAGCCTTGATCCGCTTCACGATCTCCGCCGGAGTGAGCGCCTACCTTCCCGGCCGGCCGGCGCTGTCCGATTTGATGGCCCAGTCCGACCACGCCTTGTATCAGGCCAAGCGGGCCGGGCGGGACCGGGTGGTGGCCTGGCGGGCGCCCGGATCGGCCTCCTCGTCGACGGCGGCCCCGGTGAAGAGCTGACCATGTCGCGCGTCGTCCTTCAAAACGTGTCCAAGTGGTACGGCCTGGTTCCCGCCGTGCAGAACGTCAGCCTCGAAGTCGAGGACCGGGAATTGTTCGTCCTGGTGGGCCCCTCGGGGTGCGGCAAAACCTCCTTGCTCCGGTTGATCGCCGGCCTGGACGACGTGTCCGACGGCAAAATTCTCATCGACCGCCGCGTGGTGAACCACGACGCGCCCAAGTCCCGAAACATCGCCATGGTTTTTCAGAATTTCGCCCTCTACCCCCACATGACCGTTTTCGACAACATGGCCTTCGGCCTGCGCATGCGCGGCTATTCCGACGAAGAGGTCTCCGCGCGGGTGCGCCAGGCCTCCGACATGCTGGAGCTGACCCCGCTTTTGGACCGCAAGCCCAACGAAATCTCCGGGGGTCAACGACAGCGGGTGGCGGTGGGCCGGGCGATCGTTCGAAAACCTCGGGTGTTCCTTTTCGACGAACCTTTTTCCAATTTGGACGCCAAGATGCGCGCCGAAACCCGGGGCGAGCTTCTGCGCCTGCACCAACGGTTGCAGACGACCATGATCTACGTGACCCACGACCAGGTCGAAGCCATGACCCTGGGCGACCGCATCGGGGTTTTAAAGGACGGCGCCGTTCAGCAGGTGGGGACGCCCTTGGATCTTTACCGGCGACCCAAAAACCGGTTTGTGGCGGAGTTCATCGGAAGCCCGTCCATGAATTTTTTCCACGTCACCGTGCTGGACCGGGGCGACAGCTTGTGGCTCGACCAAGGGCATTTCCAAATCAAACTGCCGCCGCGCTACCGGCGGTCGGGGTTTCTAAAGGACGGACAGGAAATTCTTTTGGGCATCCGGCCCGAGGACATTCACGACCGGCTTTTCCAGTCGGGGGGTGTCACGGAGGGCAATTCGGTCATCGCCATCGTCCAACTTCTGGAACCCATCGGGGCCGAGACCCACGTTCACTTGGACGCGGGGGGGTCTCGCTTTTTGGCCCGGGTGCATCCGGACAACCCTTTGGAAATGAATCAACCGATGGAAGTGGTTTTTGATTTGGACAAGTTGCACTTGTTCACGAAGAACGGGAAGGAACGGCTGCACTCGGAAGTTTAGGCGGTGTTTTCAGTCTGGGATTTTATCCCAGGCCAGCGGCCGTGAACCCCCCGCTATCGCTGTGGGTATCGTGCAAGGGGTACGCGGGTTTTAAATTGGTGCCGGAGGGGGGACGACGCCAGAAACGGGCGTGGCGGCAGGGACTGGACTTTTAAGCCTGGAACACTGTTCCAGGCCGGCCGCTGTGAACCCCCACTTTCGCGGTGGGTTTCGTGCTGGAGGTACGCGGGTTTTAAATTGGTGCCGGAGGGGGGACTTGAACCCCCACGTGGCCTAAGCCACTTGAGATTTTGAGTCTCACGCGTCTGCCATTTCGCCACCCCGGCAAGGGCGCTGCCAAAACCGAACAATAACATTTTCTCTTTTCCGTCGAGGATTGTCAACAAACCATGCGCCTTGGACTCCACGTGTCGGTCAGGAACGGTCCCGTGACGGCTCTCCGTCGGGCGGCGGGGCTGGGCGCCCAAACCCTGCAGATGTTCGCGCGACATCCCCGGCGGTGGCGGGGGCCCGGGTGGGACGACGACACGGTGTCCGTCTTTCGCCGCCTTCGGGAATCCCTGGGTCTTTCGCCCCTCCTCATTCATTCCGCCTTTGTTCCCAATCTTTCCGTGTCGGAGGAAAAGTCCCACCGGCGGTCCATCCTTCATTTGGCGGAGGAGCTGCGACGGTCCGAGGCCCTGGGAGCCGACGCCTTTGTGATTCACGCGGGGGCGGCCTCGCCGGGGCGGAAGCCGGCGGAAGGGGTGGAACGGTTTCGGGCCGCCGTCCGCGAAGCGACCGTTTTGGCGCCCGGCCGGGTGTCGATTTTGTTGGAGAACGTGCCCGGCGGCGGCCGCCGCCTGGGGGGGGATTTCGGGGAGGTGGCGGCGCTCTTAAACGCGCTCCCTTCCGATCGCCGTCCCGGCCTCTGCTTCGACACCGGCCACGCCTGGGGCGCGGGTTGGGATCTTTCCACCGCCTCGGGCATTGAGAGGACGGTGACCGCCCTGGAACGCTCGGTGGGCCTTTCCGCGATTCGCGTGTTCCACGTCAACGATTCGGCGGCGCCCCGGGGAAGCGGACTGGATTGGCACAACCATCTGGGAAAAGGGCTCATTGGGATCGACTCGCTTCGGGCCTTTTTTGCCCGGGCCGGGCGCCGCGACGCCGCCTACATCATGGAAACCCCCCGGGACGCCATCGACGCCGACGAGCAAAATTTCAAGGCGATGACCCGCGGGCTCGCGGGCTTGTTTGACGGCGAACCTTCCGATAAAATGTCGCCGAATGACCTCCTCCTCTAATTCCGCCGGTCATCGCGCCCGCCTGCGGGAGCGATGGCGCCAAACCGGTCCCGCTGGGTTCCCCGACTACGAACTGCTGGAGCTCTTGTTGACCCAGGCGGTGCCCCGGCGGGACACCAAGCCCTTGGCCAAAGAGCTGCTCCGCCGGTTCGGAACCCTCAAAGGGGTGCTGGACGCCTCGGCGGTGGAGCTGGAATCCGTTCCGCGCATCGGCCCCGGGGTTTCTTTTTTCTTTTCCATCCTCCGGGGAACCATGGAACGCTATTTCGAATCCGAGGCCCGAAAAACCGATCTGCTCAATTCTCCGGAGGCGGTGATCCGCTACTGCCGGGCGTCCCTGGAAGGGCTTAAGAACGAAGTCTTTGACGTGATTTTCGTTTCGACCAAAAACCGGGTTCTGGGCCGGGAACGCCTTTCGGAGGGGACCATCGACCAGGCCGCCGTCTACCCCCGGCGGGTGGTGTCCTCCGCTCTGGCGGCCAACGCGGCCTCCCTCATATTTGTTCACAACCACCCCTCCGGGGACCCCACGCCCTCGCCGGAGGACAAGCAGTTGACCCGCCGCCTGGAGGAAGCCGCCCAGACCGTCGGAATCCCCGTGTTGGATCATTTGATCGTGGGGAACGGCGCCCACTTCAGCTTCCGCGAACAAGGCCTCCTGGCGTGACGGCCCGGGGATGGTGGGCCGCGGCGGCGGTGTGGTGCGGGATTATTTTTGCCCTTTCGGCCATCCCGGATCGAAGCCAGGGCGGGGCGCCCCTGCCCGCCACGATGTCCCGAAAAATGGCGCATTTGATCGAATATGGTTTTTTGGCTTTTTTGACCGCCCAGGCCCTTCGGGCGGGGAATCGTCCCCGTCGGGTCGTTCTGGGGGGCGCCCTGCTTTTTTGCGTTCTCTACGCCGCTTCCGATGAATTTCACCAATCTTTCGTGCCGGGTCGGTACGCCAAAGTGCGGGACGTGGCCCTGGACGCCCTGGGGGCCGCTTTGACCCTCTCCATCTACCACCGCCGGGTTTTGGTTTTAACGAGCGGGAAGGAAACACGGAACCCATGAAAAGCTTTACCGATTACCTCTGGTTCACGACGCCCAAACGCAAAGACCTTCTGAACATCACGGACGAGATCGAATCCCGGGTGAAGAACAGCGGCGTCCGGGAAGGCTTTTGCCTGGTTTCCGCGATGCACATCACGGCGGCCATCTGGGTGAACGACGAGGAATCGGGGCTTAAAGAAGACGTCATGGCCTGGCTGGAGAAGCTGGCCCCGGCCTCCTTCCCCGGGGATCCGGCCCGGGGAAAAGCCCTCAGCCCCCTGGCCCCGGCCGAAGATTACAAACACCACCGCACCGGCGAGGACAACGCCGACGCCCACCTGAAACGAACGCTGGTGGGGCACCAGGCCTTTTTGCCCATCACGGAGGGGAAACTGGATTTGGGGCCCTGGGAGCAGATCTTTTATATGGAATTCGACGGCCAACGCCGCAAACGGGTGGTGGTCAAGATTTTGGGCCTCTAGGGCGTCGGGTCGTTTTCCGACGAGGCTGTGGTATAATGGGGACATGGAACCCCGCCCCGATGATTATTTCAAAGGGATCAACTTCGACAAATCCTGGGAAGAAGAGGATTGGGAGAAGTTTTTTGACGCCCAGGAACGCCTGATCCGGGATTACCATTGGGTGGGCACCCCCCCGGAGCGCCCCGCCGCCGATCCGTCCCTGTCGTTCCGCCAGGTCCTCCGCCGCTTCGGCATGGATCCGGACAGCCCCAACACCCCGCCGCGGTCCTTTTACTACACCGGGGAAGAGCCTTCGGAGGAACCGAACACCCCGCCGGGCCTTAAATTCTGGCAACAGGGCGCCGATCACGAATCCCTCCCGATGTATTGCCAGGCCAAGTGCTACGCCTACCGCGTGGTGCTCCTGATCGACGCGCGTTTTTCCAAATTTTTGGCCAAGACCTACAAAAGCCGCTCCCATCGGGAATTCCAAAAAGCCCTGACCGAATGGCGCCGCGTGGCCCAGGCCATTCCCCGCTTGGTGGCCGAAGGGCACCGCCTGGGCTACGACCCCGCCGGGGTCAAGGGAAACATCGTGTTCTGCCGGCGGGCCCTGGCCCGAACGGACGTCTGCGTTGGCCTCCTTTCCAAGATCCCCGTCCGCCATTGGTCCCGGCCGGACCACCAGCGATTCACCCAGGAAACCCTGCGGCTTCGAAACGCCCTGCACCGGTGGATTGATTTGTTGCGGGACCGGTTCGCCCCGCACCGCTCCCAACCTTAACTTTATGTCCCTCCCCGTGACGGCGTTGGTCGTTGTGACGGTCCTCCTGGCCGTCGGGCTCCTCTGGGCCCTTTGGGGGCGCCGGCCTTCGCCGCCGGACAACGGTTTAACCCTTCTTCAACAACAGTTGGATCTCCTGCGCCAACAATCGGCGGAATCCAGCCAATCCCAGTCCCGGGCCCTCGCCGAAAACCTGTCGCGCCTGACCTCCGAGGTCAACCGGCAAATGGAAGCGGTGTCCCGGCAGGTGTTGGAAGGCCAAAAGTCCGTGGGCGACCGCCTGGACAACGCCGCGCGCGTTGTGGGCGAGGTTCAAAAGAACCTGGGGGCCCTGGGCGAAGCTTCCGAAAAGATTTTCGAGGTGGGCAAGGACATCGCCGGGTTGCAGGACATCTTGCGGGCGCCGAAACTTCGGGGCGGCCTGGGGGAGTATTTCCTAACGGACCTCCTTTCCCAAATCCTCCCCGCCCGGAACGTCACCTTTCAATACGCCTTCCGGTCCCGGGAAACCGTGGACGCCGTCATCCGCCTGGGCGAACGCCTGGTCCCGGTGGACGCCAAGTTTCCCCTGGAGACCTTCCGCAAGGTGCTTGACGCCAAGTCCGACGAGGATCGACTCGCGTTCCGCCGGAAGTTCACCCAGGACGTGCGCAAGCACGTGGACGCCATCGCCGCCAAATACATTCTGCCCGACGAAGGCACCTACGATTTCGCCCTGATGTACATCCCCGCCGAAAACGTGTATTACGAATGCATCGTGAAAGACGACAACGCCGGGTCCGACAGCGCCCTGGTGGAATACGCCCTAAAACGCCGCGTGGTTCCCGTGTCCCCGGGGAGCTTTTACGCCTACCTCCAGGCCATCGCCATGGGGTTGCGGGGGTTTCAGATCGAAGAGAACGCCCGCCGCATCATGGACGACCTGGGGCGTCTTCGGGTGGATTTTGAACGATTCGCCGAGGAATTCGAGGTGCTGGGCAAGCACTTGTCCAACGCCAAGGTGAAGCACGACGACGCGGGTCGGCGGCTCGACCGGTTTCAAGAAAAACTGGAACGGGTGCAAGACGCCCCCGCGTTGGCCAAAGACCCTTCCGAACCCGCCGCCCTCCCTTAATCGTTGGCCGACCGCTAAAAAACCCTATCGTACGCCATTCCGGAATGATCGTGTCCGGAATCCATGTTTTTCTCCGACGGAAGAGAACCCCTGGATTCCGGCCAGAGGCATGCCGGAATGACGGGCCCTTGGGTTTGTCAGAGAAAAAAAATCCCCGCGGAGGGCCGCGGGGATCGGGGTGAATCGGTTTACCGTTTGATCGGCGGTGGAATTACGCCTGGGTCATGATCTTGAGCATCGTCGCGATGTCGTTGGCGATGGCTTCGGAAAGCTTTTGCAGGCCGATGATCAGGAAACCCGCGGCTTTGGTGACGCTCTCGGCGTTCCGGGCGATGATCCGGGTTCCTTTCATCATTCCCGCTTTCTGGTTTTCCGGCCGGTTGATCCAGGCCACCACTTCCGACATGACCACGCGGCCCTCGGCGTCCACCAGCCCCGGCACGCGGCCGGGCGTCAGCACGTGGACCACCGCTTCTTTTTGCACGGCATTGGCGAAGACATCGTTCAAGGGGTTGGCGCCTTCGGCCGCGACGATTAAATTGGTTCCCGGTCGGACCGCTTCGGCCAGCCCCGTGAGGAAAATCCGCATGTCCTTCTGTTCCCGGGCGCTCCAACCCATGTAACCAACCAAATTGACGTGGAGGGTGGTGGCCGAATCCTGGGCGGCCCGGGCCCCCGCGGCCAGCAGAGCGCCTTCGGCCAATTGTTCCTGACGGGCGGGTTCGTTGATCAGCCGCCGGGCGGCGGCGCGGTCGTTGGAAAGGAGCTGGACGAGGCTTTCGAAACCGCTCAGCCGGGTGGCGTCGTCCACCGACGTGTATTCCGAACGAAGGTCGTTGAAGTTTCGCGCGGTCCAATAATCGCCGCTTCCGACCGGGGTCGGAATCGTGAAATTGAAGGGTTCCGCTTTGGAACCCAAAAGCGTTTCCATGAGGGCCAATCGCGCCCAGGCGTTAAAGTCTTCCTCGCCCGTTCCGGGGGACCGGCGGCCGTTGGGCCCCTTGGGCGTTTCGACGCCCGCGGGCAGACCGAGGGTCGGCGATTTGGGGGTGGCCGGGATCCCCAGGTCCACGGGGAAGGACCGGTTCCGGGCGTCCACAAACGTGAGGGTGACCCGTCCGTCCGTCACGCCGACCGTGTAGGTGGTCAACCCGTAGACCGCTTGAACCCGGAAAACCCGTTGGCCGATCAAGGGAACCAGCCGATTGATTTCGGCTTTGACGGCGCTGTGGTTGGGGCTTAAGAGCGCGGGCGTCGGGGATTCGCGAAGAAGGAAGGACACCACGGCCGGAACGACGTCGTACCGCAGCCAGAAGGCGTTTCGCGGAGACAAATTCGTCGCGCCCAGAACGCCCAGGGCCTGGGGATTGTAAAACTCCAGGGCGGCCGGCAATCCGAACCGTTCGCGAACGCCCGGCCAGTCTTTGGCGGCGGCGTCGATGTAGGGAAGCAGGGAGGAGGCGATCCGGGAATCCTCCGCCAAGGTGTCGGCTTCGGCCGTTTGGCGGTTGTCCCGGGCGATGTGCCCCGCCTCGTGGCCCCAGGTGTTCAAAAGGCCCACGGCCGTGTTGTTGCGGTCCAAATAAACGACCCGCTTGGCGTCGGCGTCCGATTCGCCCTTCTTTTTTAAATCGTTGAACAATCCCAGGGCCGGCAAATTGGAGGTGATCACCACCGCGCCGACCTTGGAGGTGTCCAGTTTCCAGGTGTGGGTCACCTCCAAAAGCCAGGCCAAAATCTTGGCGTCGTCGGCCGTGTTCGCTCCCTCCAAATTAATTTTTTGAAGTTGAGCCGAGGCCTGCAGAAGCGGGTTGGACTTTGCCATCCATTGCTCGGCCCGCTTGATCGACGCCTCGCTGGGCGCCAACTGGGACATGTCCAGGCGGGCCACTTGGGCCCGTTCCAGCGTGGCCAGGGGCAGGTTCGGGGTTTCCACGTTGGCTTGGGAAAGGGCCAGGGGGACGCTCAAAAGGTTGAGGGACAGGAGGGCGGCGGTGGCCAGGCCTTTGACGAAGCCGGTGCGATCGGCCATCCATCGCGCGACGGAATCGCGTACGTTGAGAAGCGCGTGGGCCGCGACCCCGGCGGCCGCCGCCGCGGCGGTCATCCAATGGGACACGCCGCCGGTCATAAACAGGTCCAGCATCATGAGAGGGACGAAGGTAGTGGACGCGATGGCCGTGGCCCCCACGGCGCGCCCAAAGGTTCCCGGGGCGGGCTCAAACCGTTTCGTCGCCGGGTTGTAATTCAGAATGCCGCTCACGTAGTGGGCGCCGAAAAGGGCTACTCCCAACGTGGCGTCGTTCAGCAGATCGGAGCCTTCCGCGTAGCCGGTGAAGGGAAGAAGGAAGTTCACCGCCAGGAGGAGCACCGATTCCAGGGCGCCGAAAAGGGCGAAGGAAAGGTTTCGGGAATTCCCGAGGGACGGGAACCGGTCCAAAAGGGCGTTGGCCACCGGCGCCCACCAGCCGACGGCGCCGCGGGTCGGGCCGTGGGCGGGGGCCGCGGCGGCGGGTTTCGTGGCCGAGAAACCAAGGCCGGTTAGCACTTCCGTTTGAATAAACTGGGTCAATTTCGGCCAAAGGGTGTCCGGTTCTTCGTCGGGCATTTCGATAACGACGAGCTTGTCCTCAAATCCAAGCTTTTTGGCCTGGGCCTTGAGCACCGCGAGGGCCGTGGCGGCGGGACGACCGTCCGGCCGAAGGGCCTTGGTGTCGACGAAGGCGATCAGGAAGTCGGGTTTGCGGGCGCGCAGGGTGTTCTCGTCGAATTTCGTCGTCGCGGGCGGGATATACACTTCCGGGGGTACGGCCGATACGTTGGCTTTCAGGGCTTCGGCGCGGTAATGCCGCGTCCGCCCAAAACCGTTGGCTCCCAGGCCGGCGGAGAAGAACCGAATCGTCTTCAGGGCTTCGGGGTCCGGGGCCCAGCAGGACTTTGTTTGCGTCCTCCGGGAAGTCCAGTTTCATCCCGCTGCGCATGGTCAGGGTCGTGACGGTCCCTTCGGGGGACGTCACTTCCAACCGGGGCAGAATGGCGTTGATGGAGGATTGGAACTGATCCCGCTCGGCGGCCGGGACCAGGGAACTGTTGAATTTGAAGAGCGCCTTGCGCGCCAGAATTTCGGCGATGGCGCTTCGGCTTTCGTTGTTGGAGCAAATGAACATGCCCGTGACGTGATCGTCCTCGGTCAGCCGCCCGCCGCGGCGCAATTTTTCGACGCTCGCCCGGAGTTTCGCTCCCGCCCGGGCCAGGACCGCTTTTCCTTCCGCGTCGATGTATTTGGGGGCCGCCGGACCGGCGGTGGGCGCGTGTCCGGCGGTCAAGGCCGTCCAACCGAAGCGGGCGGCGGCCCGGTTGTGGACGGCGTGGAGGGCCACGCTAGCCAGCGCGCCCAGGGGGGCCAGGAACAGCCCGCCGAAAGGGTCCATGAAGGCCAGGAGCAAAGGCGCGTGAATGGCCATGCCCCGCAGGGCCAAGTTCCACCGGGTTTGCCGGGTGGCGGGGGCGGGTTCCAATTCCCATCGGCCCAAACGGTCAACCCCCGACTCCGCGGGCTTATAGCGATAGACCGACCGGTGGGAAAAGCCGAAGGCCACGTTAACGAGGGCGAAGAGGCCGGTGGCCGCGAAGAAGGAATGATCGATGGAGACGCCGAAGAAGGACCCCAGGGCGCTCATCAAGCCCACGGAGGCGTAGAAGAAGACGCCCGTAGCGAGGGATTCCACCAAGGGGGCCTTTTCGTTGACAATGCGGTTGAGGTCGGCCGGATTATTCTTGTCGAGGTTGAAGACCCAGGCGATCAGGGGCACCAGCCCCGGAATCGTCGCGGCAAGCGGTTTCTGTTCAAAATCAGCGGCTCTGACCAAATTGATGGCGACGCCATGGTAGCCGCCCCAATCCGCCGGCGGCGTCGATAGGAGAATTTTGTGGACGGTTGGCCGGCTACGCACAAATCGCCGAATGATCTCCGGGGTGGCCAGCGGTGTGGGATCGGTTGCACCTGTCACAGCGGCGATCAACTTAAGGGCCTTGCGCTGGACGTCGGGGTGGTTCCTTAGGTATTCAAGGTATTCAGAGACAGCTTGTTCCCCGGGCGATACGGGGGCGACGGAATGAGCGAAAGTTGTCACAAGCTGAAGGGGCGAGTCCTCGGGCCGCTGAGCGATGCGAGCCATAATCACTTTTAAATCATCGTTGTTCATCGGGCGGCCGGTGATTTCCTGGAAACGAGCCCGCCAGGCCTGAATATCTTGAGGCGTGAAAACTCTTACGTTGTTGGTAACAGGCTTCGGTTCCGTCGCGCGCAGGCGCCCCTCCAATTCGGTGCGCAGGGGCTCCGAGGGGAGGCTCTTGTCGATCGCCGGTCCCATGAGGTCTCTGATGTCGTCGGCGCTCAGCGTGGCTTTGATTTCAGAATGTTTGTATCGCTCTCTTTCGTCCGGGACGATTTCGCCGTTGGGCAATGCGACCTCCCGGCCTTCAAAGGCCCCATACCGGTAGCCGAGGCGTCCATGTGAGCGATCGCTAAAACGTTTGTCGCCCCCTGTCCCGAGCTCATGAAACTCAAGCCCCGGGACCTCTCCTATTCCCGCATCGGCCAGTCTCTTTTCCAGCAACATCCCCAGGAAGATGGCCGAAATCTCGTAAGGTTCAACCGACTTCCCTTTCAATTCGTTCAAACGGAATTTCTCATAGATTTGAGCTGCAATGGATTGATGCAGGTAGATGGTGATGCCTTTGGCGGCTTGAGTCTCATAATCCTTCAGAAACTCCAGCATTTCAAGGCCGTCGGCGACCTTGTGCGGTATGTTAAGGTCCCAAAGTACCGGCAGTATTGCGTCCAACACACGATCGGCGTCATCCGGCGTCAGGCTGATATGGAATTTCCAGCCCTGTTTGTCGCGCGGCAGTTCTCCCATTCGAACATCTGCATATCGCCATCCCCGCATCGGAACATATTTATCCTGCGGGGTTTTGAGGCGGATGGGGTCAGTCCCGTCCTCGCCCTTCCCGGGGCCCTTTCGGGCGGGCGCGTGCCCGGCGGTCAAGGCCGTCCAGCCGAAGCGGGCCGCGGCCCGGTTGTGGACGGCGTGGAGGGCCACGCTGGCCAGCGCGCCCAGGGGGGCCAGGAACAGCCCGCCGAAGGGATCAACGAAGGCCAGGAGCAAAGGCGCGTGAATGGCCATGCCCCGCAGGGCCAAGTTCCACCGGGTTTGCCGGGTGGCGGGGGCGGGTTCCAATTCCCATCGGCCCAAACGGTCAACCCCCGGCTCGGCGGGCTTGTAGCGGTAGAAGGAGCGGTGGGAAAAGCCGAAGGCCACGTTAACGAGGGCGAAGAGGCCGGTGGCCGCGAAGAAGGAATGATCGATGGAGACGCCGAAGAAGGACCCCAGGGCGCTCAAAATCCCGACGCCGGCGTAGAAGGCGAGGCCGGTGGCGACGGATTCGACCAGGGGGGCCTTCTCGTTGACAATGCGGTTGAGGTCGGCCGGATTGTTCCTGTCGAGGCCATAGACTCTGGCGATGAGGGGCACCAGCCCCGGAATCGTTGCGGCCGGCGGTGTCGCGGAACTTTCATTTAAGAAGGCATCCAATTGACGTTTAACGTTTTTGTTTAACTGCTGCCAGTAGGAAAGACTTTGTTCCCACTCGTTGTAAACCTTGTCGTTGGCGAGGACGTCGGCCACGGCGTCCCCCGTGGCTTCAATGTATTTTTGAACGGAAACAAGGAAATCGCGACCGGCTTCGGATTGAATGGCGGAAAGGATTTCCCGATCAACGGTGCGGTCGTCGATCATTCCCAAGTTGCGAGGGGCGTTCTTTCAGGCCGGGGCCCTCCCAGTGGCGCGCAATATCAAACAAGGTTTTAACGGTTTGCCGGGCCAGGCCGGGATCCATCCGGCCATGGGCTTTGATCTCGTGGAGCGTTTGCCCCTCGACAAATTCTTCGACGTACCATTGGATCTGCTCTTTGCCGTCGGGCGTTTCAATGAAATCGGCAAGGCCGAAGCGGGGCGTTCCGTGGCCTCCGATGGATTTCAGGGCATCAAGCTCTCCACGTGCGGGTCTTGAAGGCACAGGTTTTCTTTGGGAATTACGGACATCTTTTCCTTCCGCGACATAGGCGATGTCGAATTGGTCGGTCAAGTCGGTGGACGAAAGGGGAACCTCCAGGATCCGGCGAATCAGCATGGCGGCCGTCCCCTTGTCGACTTTCGTCAGAATTTCGCCGGCGGTGGTGGATAGGTCCGCCAGGCGCCGAGCCGTATCGGCCGGTTTTTCTCCGGGTTGCGTGGCGTAACGTCCGGCGATGGCGAACCGTCTAAAAGCACCGGCGGAGGACGAGGCCGGCCCTCCCGCCGTCATCGCCCGCCAGCCGAAATGGGAGGCCAGTTCGTTGTGGACGATGTGCAGGACGACGGAGGTGGCGGCGCCCAGGATCGTCACGAGGGGGCCTAGAAGGGGGAAGAGGTTTGTCCAG
The DNA here is from genome assembly GCA_016722575.1 of Elusimicrobiota bacterium. NCBI lineage: Bacteria > Pseudomonadati > Elusimicrobiota > Elusimicrobiota bacterium. The sequence goes on from JADKIY010000001.1 coordinate 798,369, forward strand.
AGCAGCGGGGAGTGAATGGCCATTCCGCGCACGGCCAAGCTGAGGCGGGTGCCCCAGGAGGCAAATTTCGGTGTGCCGTCGGGGTTCGACTCGACTTCCCATTGGCCGTCCCGGTAGGTGTACACCCGGGCGTGAAGGGCGCCGAAGGCGAGGTTCGCCAGGGCGAAGAGCGAGTATTGGTTGAAAATCGTCGGATTCAGGGAAACCGGGACTCCGAGGAAACCGGAGACGATGACGTCCAGGTTGGACATCAGCACCATGGCCCCGAAATAGAAAAGACCGAAAAGGGCGGATTCGACGAAGGGGGCTTTTTCCGTCACGATCTTGTTCAGGTCTTCCGGGCTGTTGGGGTTCAGCCGGTAGAGGCGGGCGATCAGCGGGACGAGGCCGGGGATGGTCGCGGGCGGGCCGCGATCCCGGTGGACGTTGGGGGCCGCGCCGGTTTTTAGAATGGGGATTTCGCCCCGGCCGAACCGGACGGCTTGATTGTAGAGGGTCAAGGATTGGTAGGCCAACGAAAGCAGTTTGGTCGGATTGGTTTTGACCCCGAACATGGGGAAATGCGAATTCGCGTTGTGAACGGCGGCGTATTGGAACGGCCAATAAAGGTCCAAGAAGGCCTTTTCCCGGGTGTCAACGGCGTAAATATCCGAAAGTTCGGGTTGGGACAAGGACACGTGGTTCGACCGTCCCAGGAGAACGTCGACCTTGAACGGGGTCGATTCACGCCCCCGTTCCCTGGTGGCGAAATATTCAATGACGGATTTGACGAACAGCGCGGATTTCCCGGACCCGTAAGTGTCCACCACGACAAAGGACCGAGTCATCGGCAAGCCGCTGGAGCGGAATTGGCGATAAATTTGATTCGCGTAGTCGGCGAAAAGCGCGTCGCCTTCGATGAGAGCCGCTGTTTTTTGCTTGAATTTTTCCTCGATCCCCTCCCGAACGGCCGCCGATTTAATGCCCAATTGATCGAAGGGGAATAGACCTTCGGCGACGATTTCCCTAAAACTCTCGTCCATGATGTTCTTGATGGATTTGATGATTTGCGACAATTCTTTGTCGTCGTTGCGGCGATTGGGGCCCACCGGCGTGAATATGCCCGGATGGTAAACCACGGCGGCGGCCGACGTTTGGTCGTTCAGTTGGTCCGTGTAGCGACGGAATTCGTTAATGGACAAGGCGTCGCGGGCCAGGAAGATCGGCACCTGCCCCGTTTCCTGAAGGCGCGCCACGACGTACGGCGCGAAGGCGACATGACTGTCGACGGCTTCCTGGTCCCGGGTGACGACGTCCGGGGCCAGCAATTGCCGCAATTCTTCCCGGGCGTGCAGGAAGGAGTCCCGGTTGACCTGGTTCGACCCGCCCATGAGCATCAGCCAGCCGGAGAGAATTTGATTGATTTCGTTGTCGGTGAAGACCCGGGGGCGTCCTTCGGCGTCCTTGGGAAACTGGTCCGCGTCCAAGGCCCAAGGCAAAGCCGCCAAGTCTTTCAACTGGAAAAGGCGCTCCTTTCCAAAAAACCGCTGGTGGTTGGCGAACAAACTCTGGGCCACGGGATGGGGGGTGAGCACAATGATCTTGGTGGATTGGAAAAAGCTTTCAATGCTCCCGGCCTTCCACCAATTCCGCATTTCGGGTTGGCGAATCAAGGACGCGTCGTGGATGGGGATGTTCCCGGGGGCCCATTGTTCGCCCGGCGTTCCCCGGCCCCGCACTTGAATGAGTTCCGTGCCCTCAAAGGCGCGGCCCAGACGTTTGACGACGTTGCGGATGGCGATGTCTTGTAGGTGGCGGGCCGGCGTGTCGCCCTGCTTGGTGTAGTCCCCGCCGCTGGCCACGTTGGACGGAGCGGTGTCGTAGACGTCGCGCGCCATTTTAACCAGGCGGTCCAGTTCGTCGGGATGGGACTTGAAATATTGATAGTAGCCTTCTTCGTAAAATTCGTAGGCCCTTGATTCGTCCACGATTTGGTCGTTAATGACGTGCTTGATGGACCAGCCGCTGGGGCCGAACCATTCGTCCAGCCGCGCCCGAATCGCCGGGGCGTTGTAGCCGAAATATCCGGGGCGAAAGAAGTCCTCCTTGGCGTATTCTTGTAAGAAATCCGCCAAGGACATTTTGACCAGGCGCTTGGCGTTGCTGGGGGGGCCTTGGTCCCCGTTGGCCGCGGTGGCGGCCGTCCAGCCGAACCGGGCGGCCAATTGGTTGTGGACGACATGGAAAGCGACGCTGGTCAGAGCCCCCAGGGGGGCCAGGAAGAGGCCGCCGAGGGGGTCCATGAAGGCCAACAAGAGGGGGGTGTGAATGGCCGCGCCCCGGAGAGCCAACGCCCAACGATCGCGGAGGGACGCGGGGGCCGGTTCGGCCTCCCAGCGGCCCGTTCGGGTGACGCCCGGGAGGGGCGGCTTAAAGCGATAAACCGACCGGTGGGAAAAGCCGAAGGCCAGGTTGACCAGGGCGAAGAGGCCCGTGGCGGCAAAGAAGGCGTGGTCGATGTGAAAGCCCACCGCGGAACCCAGGGCGCTCAGGAGTCCCACGGCGGCGTAGAAGAAGACCCCCGTAACGACGGTTTCGACGAGGGGGGCTTTTTCGTTGATAATGCGGTTCAAATCCGCCGGGTTGGCGGGATTGAGTCCGTAAAGCCGGCCAATCAGGGGAACCAACCCCGAAATCGTCGCCGCCGGAGGCCCCCGGGGCGCCCCGGTGGACGTGGGGGCCAAGGTCCCGTTGGCGGACTGTTCGTCCAAGAGGACGACGTCGTTGCCAACGATGGATAGAGAGAATTGGTTGCGGGAAATGCCGCTGGTCGGGCCGACGCCCAGGTCCTCCCGGCCGAATTGAAGGGTTGCGCCGGTCCGTCGATGGCCGTTCGGGAGAAGCAGAGACAATCCCCCTTCGGGGGTCGACTCCAGCACTAGGTGGACGCCATTGACGACGAGGGGCACGGGCAGATGTTTTCGGGGGATGTTGACGGCCCCCGCGTTTTGGGACGGGCCGCCCAGGAGTGCCGTTGCCCGGACGTTCCTCCAGGCGTCAACGAGGGCGGTCAGATACTCGGCGGAGAAGGCTTCGATTCGCCCCGGGGTTTGATTGCGTTGGAGGGAAGAGACGGTCTGCTCGAGGGCATACACCTCATCGGACAACGGTTCGTTGGCCAATGGCCGGCCGAGCGCCGCCAAGTGGTCGTTCAAACGAGTGTCCAAGTGAAGCCGGACGGTCCGCATTTGGGCCAGGTCGTCTCCCAGCTCCAAGTTCCCGGAATCTCCCCGGCGCAGGGTCCCGGCGGCCGACACACGCTGCCCCGCTTCGTCCCGAATATCCGAAAGGGTGTAGCGGGCCGATCTCCCGCCCTCCGAGGCTTCGATGTCCACGGCCACGGCAAAGGCGGCGGCGTTTTGGATGTCGCTTAGGACGACCGCCCCGTCTTGGGGGACGACGCGAATTTTGTCGCCTTTAATGTAAACGTCCAGGGGGATCCGAAGGGCGCGGCCCTGGGCCAAGATTCCCAAATCCCCCCGGACCGAGGCCAGAAGGGTCGATTCCAATCGTTCCCGGCCGGAATTTCCCTCTTCAGCGGGGCTCACGTCCACCGTGGTGTTGTTGGGTGAAAAGTTTTCCACCGTGGCTTCGCTGCCCGACCAGGCCAGGGCGGCGTGTTTGCGGGAAACTTCCACGCCGCTCAACCGGAGCGTGCGTCCCTCGGCGGCGGTTTGGCGGCCCAGAGTCAAGGATTCCCCGGGTTGAAGGACTTCCCGGCCTTCGGGGCCGGTGGCGATCAATCGGTTTCCCTCGAGCGAGAGGGAAACGCGGTTTCCGCTCAACACCAGGACCGAGGGGAAAGTGCCCAGCCGGCGGGGCCCCGACGTTGGCGTGAGAATCGTGTTCCCCGTGATGGCGGGGACGACCGGCGCGACCGGGGTCTCGACGACGGGTTCCGCCGGCCGGGTGATCCGCAGGGCGTTGTTCAGGAAGAAGTCGGCCGTTCCCTGCCGTTCGTTGGTGACGCCGAAATCGAAGTAGGCTTCCGGGATGACGTTCCAGGTTTTTTTAACGGTCTCATTGTTGAATTCCGCCGCGCCGTCCCCCGGCTGAAAACGGGCGCGTCCCGCGGAGGCGGGGGCCAAAATCACGCCGGGGGTGAGGCGGGCGAGCTGTTCCCAGGCGGCCTTCCAAACGGGACTCAAATCGTAGCCCGAGGCGTTGTAGTCGCCGAAAACGAGAACGCCCTGATCGGTCATCACCAGCACCACGTTGGCGATCATGGCCCCGGTGGCTTCGTCGTAGGCCATGGCGAAGGCGGAGTTGGATTCCAGGGCGTGGGCCACGGGCATTTCCTGGTGGCCGCCCCCGAAGGGATTGAAGCACCCCGGAACCCGGTGCCCGGCGGCCACTTCGTCCAGGAGGCTTTTCTGGATTTTCACCGAGACCCGGGCCCGGGCGTCGTCTTTTAGTTTCTGCGTGGCCAAGAGGGACCGGAGGGCGATGAGGATTTCGTTGAAGTGGAGTTGAATTTGGAGGAACCGTTCCTCGGGGTTTTCCACGCCGTCCCGGGAGAGGCGGTCGATGGCCTCGTCCCGTTGGCCGAGGATCCGCTCGTTCACGAATTGTTCGGCGGCGGCGTAGGTGTCCAGGGCGTCGGCCGTTTGCGCGGCTTCGGCCGCCTTGACCAGTCCCAGGGATCGGGCGATCTGGACCAACTGTTCGGTTTGCCTCTGAACCTGGACAATCCGTTCCTGGGCCGACAGCGGGGCCACGTCCTGGGCCGGGACGACGATTCCCCGGTCCCACAACGCGGGGGAATAGCCCGCCGCCAGAAGCGCGGCCTTGGCCTCGCCGTTGCCGGGGATTTGGGCGAGGTTGTGCGCCGCGGCGGCGGCGTTCGCCGCCTCGGCCGTCCCACCGTTGCGGAGCGTCTCCAGCCAGGTCGTGACGGCCGACTTCAGCCGGTCCGCCAACCCCGCCGTTTCCCCGGTCGGGGCGCGCTCCGGCCGCAACGACGTGGTCAAGGACGTGGCCACGATCAGTTGCGTCAATTGCCGCTGGTCCAGCTTCTCCAAAATGGGAGCGTTTTCCTCGCCGAAAACCTCCAGAACCGCCTGCCGCTCGGCGGCGGCGACGACCGCCTCGACCGTCCTAGCCAGATTTTTCGGTCGGAGCGACCCGCCGGCGAAAGCGGCCGCCAAGGCGCGCATGGCTTCCAGGGAAGGTTCGAGTTTTTCCCGGGAATTGGCTTCCGCGTGAAGTTTAAGAAGCAGACTCCAACGGTAAAAGGTTTCGATCAAACGGTAATAGTCGATGGCCGGGTCGGTGCGTCGAAGGAATTCGAAAAACGGATCCCTTTCGCTCCAATAGGGAAGGCCCGCCAGGGCCTCGTCCAACAGTCCCACGCTGGGAACGCGGTTTTTCTCCGCCAGGAACATCAATAAATCCAGGGAAGCCGCGGGGCCGATGTGGCGGGAAAGGGCCCCGTCCACGTGATTGATGAGATGACCCTCTTCCGGCACGCTCCATCGCTCGGCGATTCCCCGAAGCCGCTCGGCCAGGGCCGCCATGCGCTCGGGGCGGGCCGTTGAGCTTCCGGTGTTCCGTGCCGTCGTGGCCAGGGCCCGGGCGGCAAAACCCATGAAGGATCCCTCGCTGGAGCGGATTTTTCTCGGATCGACTCGGACGCCGAGGGTTCCCAGCAAAGCGATTTCCTCCGGGGACAGGGCGCCAAGGTGTTTCAGGTCGTCGCTGGGAATGTTCAGGGCCCGCAAGGTTTTGGTCCGCTCGAAGGCCTGGACGAAGGCCGGGGCCTGGGCCAGGGGGCCTTTGAGCGGGCGATCCCGGGTGTCCTCCCAGGGGCTGAACGCCGATTCCAGGGCTCTTTCCACTTCGCTCGACAAATTGAAGCGCGCGCTCTGACCGGCCACGGCCAAATCCGCCAACAAGGGTTTTTGAAGATCCGGGTAGACCAACCCGAGCAGCAACAGGCCCACCGCGGCCTTTTCCTCCGTTTGGTATCGGGAGGGTTTATCCCCTTCAAAGAGCAGTTCGGAAAGACCGGTAAAAAATTCCAGAGGCGCCGTTTCACTTTCGCGGCCCACGGGGGATCGGGCCAGCAATTCCAGGAAGTGGACCTTGGTGAGGCCGAAAATCATGCCCTCGTTTTCCCGTACAAATTGCGATTTGAGAACCCGCTCGATGGCCGCCGCGCTTTCCCCGGGGTCGGGGGAGGACAGCAGTCGGTTGCCGAGGGTGTTTTGAATCGTTTGTGATTTTGTCTGATCGAAAACCTCCCCCAGGAGGAAGGAGATTTTCCAGAGAGTCTGGGCGTCCGGTCCCTCGGTCAACAATTTGGGGGAGTCCGCCACGCGCTGGAAATAGAGTTGACGGAATTCCCGGTGGAGGCGTTGTAGGTCGGCGGGGGCGGACAGAAGAGCCTGGGTGGCGGCGCCGAAATCGGCCCCCTCTTTAACCAGAACGTGTCCCGCGAGGGCGATCATGGCCCGCTCGGACCGGTCGTAGGCGTCCATGCGGTCGAAAAATTCACCGAGTCGAACCAGCGCCTCCGGATTGGATATCGCGTGGTGGACGATCCTCTCGGCCATGACCTCCCCGGGGACGGGCACGTCTTGGGTGGAAGTTCCCGCGCCTTGGCGGGCCATGTTCAGAAGCCGGTTCAAGGCCAGGGCCAGTTCGGGCTTTTCGTTCAGCCGTTGGTCGGGGGCCAGAAGGCGATCGAGTCCGGCGAGGGCCGTGGGCGAGGTGAATTTTCCGTACCTTCGGAGATTGGACAGGCCGGCCAGGTGGTCTTCCGTTGATCCCGTCAAAAAGGCGCCACCGCCGCGGCGTTGGGCCCAGTTGACCCCCGCGTGGCCCAAAACGCCTACCGCAAAGCCCCCGACGACGGGACCGAGAACGGAAGACGAGACCCCCGCCAGTTCTTGCAAACCTTGAAGGGGCGCGGCCCAGAAATGGGATGTTCCGAGGGAAAGAAGCGTGTTTCCCAATTCCCGAACGAGGAGGGGAAGGTTTTGAATGATTTCGGTTGGGCCGAAGGCGGCAAAGGAGGGGACAAAGGCGCCTGTCAAAAAGACCGTGACGGCCAAGGACGCGACTCCGAAAGCCGTGAACAGGGAAAAGATGCCAAGTCGATCGAGGGGGGTGGCTTCGCGTTGTTGAAGAGCTCCGTCTTTCCCGTAGTAGTAGACCTGTTTGTGCGTTGCCAACGTGATTTTGGCCGCGACGACCAAGGCGGCGGTCAGGGACCAAGCGGGAGAACCCGCCAGGAGAAGAATGGGGTAAACGTACAGGAGAAACCGGGCGTTCTCGCCGAAGGGGGCGGACCATAAAACCGTGCGGGCGGGATCGGTGCGCATCGATCCGGCGTAGTTCCCGGAGAAAAGCGGCCGACGCGCCAAGTCGCTCAAAGCGGAGCGGGCGCGGACCACGACCGATTCGGTCAGAGCGCCGGGGAGGGCCGCCGCACGGGCGAATAAGCCCGACATTCGGGAGGCCAAACCGCCGACCAAAGCGCCGAAGGCGGCCACGACCGATCCCGTTCTCCGAACCATGTCCACGGCGTGGCCGTTGCCCAGATCGACGTGGCGGTCGGCGGCCCCGTGGACGTTGTCGCAGGGCTCCAGGGCCTCGGCGGCCGATACGGATACCGCGCGGACGCCGTTTTGCAGGACTTCCTGGGCGCCGTGAATAAACCGGGGGGTTTCGCCCGTCGCGTCGGCCAGGGCGATGGGGTGGGAAAGATAAATGCGGTCGCCGGCGACCAATTTTTCCAGGGGAACGGGGTCGTGGGCCAGGATGTCCAGGTAATCGCTCTCGCCGGGGACGTCCGTGATTTTAGGCGTGACCACGACGTAGGAAATTTGTTTTTGCCGGAGAAGGCCGGTCAATCCCTCGGTGTGGAAGCCGCCGGCCACGAGCACGCCGGTGGTGGTGCCTTTTTCGGCCATTTTAGCCAGGAGGTTGGCCACCAGGGCGTCGTTTCGACGGACGGCGTAGGAGCAGAAATCCTCAAAGGGCTTGAGCGTTTCAACCGTCAGGGACGGGAGCCGGGCCACCGTCGGATCCAGGGCCGCCAGGCGGTCCCGAAGGGCCAGAATCTCGGGCCGGCGCTTTTCGTAGGCCACCCAGTCGGGCATGGCCATTTCGTGCCGGAGCATTTTTTCCAACAGGGCCAGGTCCCGGGCGATGTTCATTAAGGCGGTTTCGGCGGGGGTTTTGGCCAGGGAATTTTGGGCGGCGATTTCCAACTGGTCCAGTTCGGCCACGAGCTCGTTGCGGCTGATCTTCTCCGCCAGCAGGACGTAGGTGATGTAGCTGGAGAGTTGGCCGAAATCGTCCAGGCGAATTTTGTTGTCGGCGCAGACCTGGCGCAGGTGGCGGTGGTAGTCGCCGTAGCCCATCCGGCCCGTGCGGTAATCGATGCTTCGGGCCACCAAGTCCTGGAGGGCCGGTTTCGACAGGCGGCGGACCAAAACTTCCACCAGGCGTTGGCGCTCGGTTTCCACGGCCTTGAAATCGAGGTTTTCCTCCCAATCCAGGGCGTTCAGCATCAGGCGGACGTTGGGAATGTCCAGGCGCCCGTCCCGGCCGCCGGGGGTTTTGACCAGGGCCCGGACGTAGTCGCCCAACTTTTCCCGCTGGGCCTTGTAGGCTTCAAAATGCCGGTCGAAGTTCTTGAGGCCTTCGGAGAAGGTTTTTTTCTTTTCCTGGTCGGCGACGGCCCGCAGGGTGGCCAGGGTGGCGAGGAGGGTGGTTTTGGTCTTGAAAGCGGTTTTGAGGGCTTTGACGTTCCCTTCGTAGAGGGCCGAGTCTTCCGCGCCGTAGAAGGCCGGGGCCTGGGGCAGGGTGAGTCCGGCGTACTCGGGCCCCGCGATCAGGCCTTTAATCAAAAGGAAATCGGCGATGTCTTTGGTGATGGACGAATCGGGGTAGGTGCGGTAGGGGTCCAGGGTGAAGGAGCCCGAGGCGCCTTCCAGTCCCACCAGGTTGACCCGGCGTTCCTGCATGAGCGCCCCGAGCATGGCGGAGATGTTTCGCTGGGCTTCCTCGATGCCGTGGGCGTCTTGGATGTGAACGACCACCGGGGCGTTGGCTTTGGGGGAGAGGTAGACGTCCCGCACCCAGCCGTAGGGCGTGACCAGCTTGCCCAGCCAGTCCTGGGGGGCCGTTTTGGTGGGGGGGATCTTGGCCAATTCTCCGGGGGTGGAGGAAATGGCGGATCCGCCGGCCGAGCCCAGGTCCATCCGGACCGCCTGGGGGATTTGGGACAAGAGCATGTTGCCCTCTTGCCCCAGGTCGATCCCCTCGGATTCCGGCGGCTGCATTTTGCGCGCCGCGACCCGACGAGCGCTCCAAAAGTTTTGCTCCTGGGCGTAGACGCCGAGGACGTTGCAGAAAAAGAAGGAGGCCGCCAAGGCGCCGCCCAGGGCGGACCGAAGGCCCGCCGAAGGTCGGAGGAGCCGTCGCTCCTTTGGAGCGCCGACTGTCCCCGGAGCTCCGCGAAGGGGGCGGAGGAGCCGTCGCTCCTTTGGAGCGCCGACTGTCCCCGGAGCTCCGCGAAGGGGGCGGAGGGACGGGAGAAAGCGAAGTAAGGCTTTGGTTTTCGTCATGGATGAGCTGCGGCGCGGGGCTCTCTCCCCTCGGCGCGGCTTAATAGAAGAATAGGGGAAGAAGGGCGAAAAAGCCCTTAAGGGATGGTAAATTTATTGTAACGGGTTTTTGGGTTAAACGCCGAAGGATTCGCCGCAGGAGCAGGTGGCGGTGGCGTTGGGGTTCTTGAAGAGAAATCGGCGGGAAAACATCTTGTCTTCGTAGTCCAGGGTGGTGCCGGCCAGGTAAAGCAGACTTTTTTTGTCCACATAAACCGTGACGCCGTGGGCGTCCACCCGGTGGTCGGTTTGGGGGGCGGGGCCCACCAGGGGTTCCAGGGAGTAACTGAACCCCGAGCAGCCGCCCGCCGTGACTTTCACCCGCAGGGCCTCGGCGCCTTGGCCTTTTTCGGCCAAAAGCTTTTTGGCGCGCTGGGCGGCGCGTTCGGTTACGTCAAAGAGGGCTTGGGTTTCGATCACTTAGGCGTCGAAGGATTTGCCGCAGCCGCAGCTTTTTTTGGCGTTGGGGTTGGAGATGGCGAAGCCGCCGCCGGAGAAATCCTCTTTGTAGTCGATGACGGCGCCCGCCAAAAGCGCGGCGCTCGGCTCGTCGATCACCAGGTTCAGTCCGCTCAAATCCAGGGCGGTGTCCCCGTCTTTTTTGTCGTCGAAGGTGAACCCGTATTGGTAGCTGGAGCAGCCGCCTTTTTCGACGTAGACGCGCAGGGCTTTGCCGGCGAGTCCCTTGTCGTTGGCGTAAAATTCCTTGACCTTTTCCACCGCGTTCGGGGTCATTGTGAGCATGGTTCCTCCGGGATTCTTGATTTCGATCTAATTATGCCAAAAAAGTCATATATTGTCAACGACGGAAAAGAGCGGTATAATACTTCCATGTCCACCGCCGCCGAGTCCCCGACCCTGTTGGAAATCCGCAAATTCGGGGACCCCGTGCTTCAACGCCCCGCCAAGCCCGTCGAAAAAATCGACGAAAAGCTTTTGCGCCTCGTCGCCGCCATGTTCCGCACCATGTACGCGGAGCCGGGCATTGGCTTAGCCGCGCCTCAGGTGGGCGTCTCCCTTCGCCTGATGGTGCTGGACGTGGCCCCCGAAGGCCAAAGCCGGCCCCTGGCCCTTCTCAATCCGGTCTTTTTGGAAAAGAAGGGGAAGATTCGTTCCGAGGAAGGATGCCTTTCTTTTCCGGGAATCCAAGTGACGGTGCCCCGGGCGGCCCGGGTCAAGGTGTCGGGCATCAACGAACGCGGCCTGCCCGTGACCGTCGAGGCCGAAGGCCTCTTGTCCCGCTGCCTTCAGCACGAAATGGACCATTTGGACGGGGTCGTCATGATCGACCGCCTCCGTCTTCCCCAGAGGCTCAAGGTCCTCTGGGACATTCGCCAGCGTAAAAAAGCCGGGCTCTGGTAGCCCCCAAGGACCTCCCGTGACCGAACCCGCCGCTCCGCCCTCCGCGCTTTTAAAGATGGTTCGCGCTTCCCGCCATCTCATCACCGCCGTGTGCGTCGTTTTGGTTTTTGTCACCATCGTTTCTCTTTTCCGAAACGCTCTGGCCCCCTCCGGTTCCTGGCGACTCCTGGCCGAAAGCGGCCAGGTGTTCCTCCCCGCCGTTTTTCTTTTCGTCCTTTTCAATAATCTCGCCCACCGTTACCCGGTCAGCGAGGCGGCCAAGGCCCGTTTAAAAACGGCTTCCCGGGTTTGTCTCGGCCTGGCGGTCCTGGGGTTTGTGATGGGTTACCTGTATCTCCGGCGTTCCGCCTGAGAATTGATGCTTAAATCGGTTTTCTTCGGCACCCCGTCGGTGGCGGTGCCTTTTTTAGAGCGGTTGGCCAAAACCACCCGCGTGGTCGGCGTGGTGACGAGTCCCGACAAACCCGCCGGCCGCGGCTATCAACTGGCGGCCCCCCCGGTCAAAATCGCCGCCGAAAAACTGGGCCTCCCCGTCCACCAACCCCCTTCCCTGAAGACTTTTTCCCTTCGGGCCGCCCTGGGCGAAACGCCCGACCTGGGCATCGTCGTGGCCTACGGCCACCTGATCCCTTCGGCGGTCTTCGACGCCCCGCGGTTCGGCCTGGTCAACGCGCATTTTTCCCTGGTGCCCCGTTACCGCGGGGCGGGGCCCATGCAATGGGCCCTCATCCGGGGGGAAACCGAAACCGGGGTTTCCCTGTTCCGCATCGACCAGGGGCTGGACACGGGCCCCGTGTTCCTCCAACGGGCCGCCCCCATTCTTCCGTCGGACAACGCCGCCACCCTCCGGGAACGATTGGTGGCCCTGGGCGTCGAACTTCAAGACGAGCTGATCCGTAAGTTAGAGGCGGGCCCCTTTGAACCGACGCCCCAGTCCGGCGAGGTCAGCCAGGCGCCCCTCCTAAAGAAGGAAGACGGCGAAATTTTCTGGGACCGGTACACCGCCGACCAGGTGGCCAATCTCGTTCGTGGAACCTACGAATGGCCCGGGGCTTTCGCTCGAATGAAGGGCCAGCGGATTAAAATCCGCGCGGCGGAACCCCGGTCCGGCGGCAACGGCCGCCCCGGCGAAGTGATCGCCGTCGAGAAGGGGCGCGGATTTTTGGTAAAATGCCTGTCGGACAGCGTCCGGGTGACCCGGGTTCAGCCCGACGGGAAAAAGGAAATGGACGCGGAAAGCTTTTGGAACGGCGCGCGCCTTTCCGTCGGCGACACGTTCGAATAACGGAGGAATGATTTTATGGGTTTTATGAGACGCATCGTTTTGTTCATGGCCGTCAACCTGTTGGTAGTGGTGACGATTTCCATCGTCCTGCAACTCTTGGGGGTCCACGGTTACATGACCGCCCGGGGGTTGGATTACCAGGCGCTCATGTTTTTCTGTCTGATTTGGGGCATGCTCGGCGCTCTGATTTCCCTGGCGTTGTCCCGGATCATGGCCAAATGGATGATGGGCGTCCGGGTCATCGATCCGGCCCAGGCCACCGGCGACGCCGCCTGGCTCGTTCAAACGGTGCACACCCTGGCCCGGGCCGCGGACCTGCCCGAAATGCCCGAGGTCGGCATCTACGCCAGCCCCGAATTGAACGCCTTCGCCACGGGCCCGACGAAAAGCCGCGCCCTGGTGGCGGTGTCGGCGGGTCTTCTGGGGTCCATGGACCGGCGGCAGGTGGAAGGCGTTCTCGGCCACGAAATCACCCACATTTCCAACGGGGACATGGTGACCATGACCTTGATCCAGGGGGTGGTCAACGCCTTCGTCATGTTCTTCTCCCGGGTGATCGGTTTCCTCGTCAGCCAGCAGGTGAAGGAGGAAGCCCGCCGAAGCATTCAATTCCTGGTCACCATCGTCACGCAGATCCTTTTCAGTCTTCTGGGCATGGTGGTGGTCGCCTCCTTCTCCCGGTGGCGCGAATACCGCGCCGATGCGGGCGGGGCGCGCTTGGCCGGCCGGGAAAAAATGATCGCCGCCTTGGAAGCCCTGGGTCAATCCCGCGCTCCCATCGACACCCGGCAGGCCTCCGTGGCCGCCTTGAAAATTTCCGGCCGGCGGGGCCTTTTGGCCCTGTTGTCCACGCACCCGCCCCTGGAAGACCGCATCGCGCGCCTGAAACGGGCGGACTACTGATCCCCGCGCTCCGCCGACCTCGGCGGACCGCCCGTCCATGACCGAATCCCCTTCGGCGCTTCTCGATATTCCCTTCGACCGGTGGACCGCCGCCCTCGGCCTCGAGGGCGCCAACCTTTTTCGCGCCCGCCAGGTGCAGACCTGGGTGTTCGAAAAGCGTGCCGCCTCCTTTTCCGAAATGACGGATTTGCCCGCCGATCTTCGCACGCGCTGGGAATCCGCTTTTCGCCTTCGCACGGCCTCCTTCCTCCGTCAGGACACCTCCGCCGAAGACGGCACCGCCCGCCTTTTTTTTAAGGCGGCCGACGGCCGGGATTTCTCGACCGTTTACCTCCCCGCTCGGAAGGAAACCGAGGACCGGGCCTCCTTGTGCCTGTCCACCCAGGTCGGTTGCGCCTGGGGGTGCGTGTTTTGCGCCTCGGGCCGGGTGGCCTACGAGCGAAACCTCACCCCGTCGGAAATCCTGGAGCAGATCTTCGGCGCCGAAAAAGCCACGGGCCGCCGGGCCCAAAGCCTGCTTTTTATGGGCATGGGCGAACCCCTGGCCAATTTGGACAATTTGCGGGTGGCCCTGGCCGCCATTCGTTCGCCCCTGGGCCTCAACATCGGCGCCCGACACGTGACGGTGTCCACCTCGGGGCTCGTGCCGGCGATCCGGAAACTGGCCCAGGAAGGGCCCCGGGTCAACCTGGCCATCAGCCTTCACGCCGCCGACGACGAAACCCGGCGGAAGGTCCTGCCCAAAAGTTCGGCCTGGACCATTAAAGACCTCTTGAGCGCCGCCTGGGATTACCAGAAACTGGCCGGCGGCGGCGGGCGCGTGACCTTTGAATACATCCTTCTGGCCGGGATCAACGATTCCATCCGGGAGGCCCAACGCTTGTCCAACCTCTTGCGGGGGAAAAAGGCCTGGGTCAACTTGATCGCCTACAACCCCGTGGCGGGCCTCCCCTACAAGCGTCCCGACGACGAAACGGTCCGCGCCTTCGGCAAAGTGCTGGAGGACCGGGGCCTCTTCGTTCGATTGCGAAAACCCCAGGGGACCGATATCGAGGCGGGTTGCGGCCAATTGGGCCGCCCCCGAACCCTTCCGGCGGTTTGAAAGGCCCCCCCGGTCGATATGGTAAGATGAGTTTTCTGTTTAATTCCAAACCATGACCGACCCCACTTCCTATTCCAACAACCCCTCGGCCGGCCGTCTGGAGGCCCTCGCGAGCCGCGTCGGCCCCTCGGCGGAGGCCATTCGGCGCCACCCCTGGGCCTTTTTGGCCGCCGCTTTTCTGGCCGCCGCGATTTCCACCGCCTTGGCCACCTATTGGATCATCGGGGGATTGATTCACAGCCGCCAGGCCGTCACCGTGCCGGACTTGACGGGCAAAAACCTGGAAACGGCCTTGGACCTTCTGGGGCCCCTTCGTTTGTCCCTGGCCAAAGACGCCGTCCAAATCGACGAAAATTTTCCGCCCGGCGCCATCCTGCGCCAGGTGCCTCCCGCGGGCATTAAAGTCCGGGAGGGGAAAGTGGTCCACGTCACGCTTTCCTCCGGTGGCCAAGTGCTCTTCGTCCCCGAATTGACCGGCACGACGTTGACGGAGGCCCAGAACCGTCTCCGCTCCGCGGGGCTCGTGCTCGGGGCCATGTCCCAGGCCTATTCGACGCAAAGAGAAGCCGGGTGGGTCATGGAGCAATCCCCGCCCATCGGGGCCGTCATCAAGCCCGGGTCCATGGTGGATTTGAAGGTGTCCAAGGGACCGCCCCCCGAAGGCACCACCCTCATGCCGGATTTCATCAACCGGCCATTCGGGTTGGCGCGCCAATGGGCCAAAGACGCGGGCGTGGAAGTGAAATCGACGGAGGAATTGTCGCCCACCCTGCCCGGACTCGTGTTGAATCAGACCCCCGCGCCGGACACGCCGCTCGCCGAAAAGGCGGCCGTGACGTTCGTGGTGGCCAAGTCGAGCTCGACCGCCGCGGCCGACGTGAAGTTGATCCGCTACGAGATTCCCCCTGGAACCGAGCGCGTGCAGGTGCGCATCGTGCTGCGGGACGACGACGGGGAAAAAGAGGTTTACCAGTCCCAGCAGAACGCGGGGTCCGCGGTGGAAGTCGCCGTGGCGCCCAAGGGCGCCGCCCGGGCCCGTATTTTCGTCGACGGCGTGTTGATCGAAGAACGCCCCCTGCCGTAATGCCCCGCCCGCCGTTCCCCGCTCTGGCCCCGTCCATCCTCTCGGCCGATTTCGCCCATCTGGCCGACGACGTTCGCACGGTGGAAAAGGCCGGCGCCGACTGGCTGCACGTCGACGTCATGGACGGCCATTTCGTGCCCAATTTGACCATCGGTCCCGTGGTCGTGCATTGGCTGAAGAAATGCACCCAACTCCCCCTGGACGTTCACCTGATGATCGAACACCCGGAAAAATACATCCCCGCCTTCGCCCAGGCCGGGGCCTGGAACATTACGGTCCATCGGGAAGCCTGCCGTCGCCCCGCCGAGGTTTTGCGCCTCATTAAAAAGCACGGGTGCCGGGCGGGGATGTCCGTCCGCCCGAAGACCCCCATTCGGGAGGTTGCCCCCTACTTGAAAAATTTGGACGTGGTCCTGGTCATGACCGTGGAGCCCGGCTTCGGCGGACAGTCCTTCATGCCGGACATGTTGCCGAAAGTCCGCTGGCTTCGGGAGCATTGGCGCGGGAAACGGAAAGAAGGCCCCTGGATCGAAGTGGACGGGGGCATCAACGCCGACACCGCGCCTTTGACCGTGCACGCCGGCGCCAACGTGTTGGTGGCCGGCAACGCCATTTTCGGCGCCCCGAACCCGGGCCGCGCTCTTCAAAACATCCGCCGCCGGGCCGCCGCGCCCGTCCTTTGACCCTTCCGAAGTTCCTTTCTTCCCCGAGCGATTTAATCCTATTCCCGGTTCGGGGGGCGCCGCTGTGGGCCCTCGGTTTATTCGTTCTCGGATGCGGTCCCTCGGAGCCGCCGGAACCCGCACCCCGGGCGGTGGCGACCTTGACCGCCGAGGAGCGGGATTCCGCGTCGATCATTAAAGAGGAATCCCGGGAATGGTATTTGTGGCACACCCACGGGAATCGGATTCAGCGGGAAGGAAAATTCGACGAGGCCCTCTACTGCTACAACCAAGCCCAGGCGGCGTGGCCGAAGACGGGCGAATCCACCGACACGGCCCTTCAAAAGGCCTATTTGTACCTCCGCCTCAAGGAACCCGCCTGGGCTCTGCGTTACGCCGACCGGTTCGCGGCGCATTTTCCCCGGGACAGCAACCCGCCCTACGTCCGGGCCTTCGCCTATTACGATTTGGGGAAGGACGAGGCCGCGCTGGAAGAGGCCGGTCGGTTGGGCAAGGACGATATGGCTCGGCGGATGGTCCAGGGGTTGGTTCAAGCGCGGAAGGGCGATGCGGCGGCGGGGAACGCCGCGGTGATCGCCGCGTGGACGGACTATTTAAAACGGCACCATCGCTACCCGTCGCCCCCCCGGCCCGAGGACATGGTTCAAATCAAGTTTTTGACCTGGCCGCTCCTGCCCTTCGACGCCCAGAAAATATTGATTGACGCGCGTTTGGATCCCATCCCCCTCGAAGCCGGCCCGGCCGCGCGCTGATTTTACCGTCGGGCGCGGACGCGCCTACCGTTGGACGGCCAGCCTCCCCCGCTGGATCTCACCGCCCGCCTCCACCACGAAATAATACACCCCCGACCCGACGGGACGTCCGTCGTCCCCCAGCAGGTCCCATTGGGCGGGGCCCCCCTCCACCCGGATTTCCCGAACGCGGTTCCCCGAAACCCCGTAGACGCGGATCACGCTTCGGTCGGGCACGTTTCGGAAAAGCATGGGAAGGCCGCCGTGGTCGCCTCCGCGCCAGGGGTTTGGAAAGGCGTCGGCGACGTTCCGCGGTTCCCCGGGAACGGTGAGCGTCGCGAAGACCCCCTGGCTGAGATTCGTGTAGGAACCGGTGGGTGTGGTTTCCAATTTCAAGGCGCGGACCATATACGTGTACGTGTGCCCGGCCTGGGCCCCGTTGTCCCGCCAGCGATGGGCGGCGGTTCCGCCCTCGGGCGTCAGCCGGGCGAAAGGCCCCCGGGGGGTGTCGCCCCGGAAGACGGCGTATCCCGAAACGGCCGCGTCCGACGAGGGCGTCCAGGTCACCGACCACCGGCCGTCGCTCCGATCGCCCCCCGCGTCGGCGGGGGGGGCGACCGTGTTCGCTCGAAGAGTGGGATCCCCCAACAACGCCACGTGGATTTGGCCGTGGCCGACGTCCGGGGCGTTTTGGGAAAATCGCGCGCTTTCGCCCAGGGTTTCCCCCAGGGACATGGCGTGGAATTGCCAATTGGGACGGCCCGGCCAGGCCGACGCCAATCCGTACGAGGGCGTGGCCAAGGGCGCCCGAAGAAAATTGTTGGCGTTGTCCCAGTCGCCGAAGTAGCTCCCGAACAAAAGGGTAAAAACGGTTTTGGGATCGCCCACGGCGAACCCCGCCGTCGTGGTCCCCACCCCGCTCGCGCTTTGGTAGGTCCCGCCGCCGCAGGCGTAGGTCCACAGATAGGCGTCGCTGGCCAGGGTGGGGAAATATTGATCCGTCCCGACGGCGGTGATGGACGCGGTGCCCAGGAGGGCGGTGAAGTTGCGCCACCCGTTGGCGGCGAAGGCTTCGCCGCCGAAAACGCCGAACCCGTCGCGGATCAGGCCCCGTTGGGGCACGGCGGCAAACACCCCGCGGTGGTGGCGGTAATCGTGGTCCTTGTTGAGATAGCCCCGAAGGAGCTCGGTTTCGGTGTGCGGGAAGGCCGGCAGATTGGAAAGGTCCACGCGCCCGACGCCCAGTTCGACGGCGTCGCCGGACCCGTCGGCCGGCACGATCGTTTGGTCGAATTTCCCGTCCCCGGGCCGGTTCGTTAACCGGGCGTTGCCGGGCTGGACATAGTTGGCCGTTGCGTCCGTCCAGAGGCCGTCCACGTCCCCGTAATACACGTCCGCCGGCCAGGCGCCCAGGTGGTTGGAATGTCCGTCGGGGTTGATCGCCCCGGCGTAAGGGATGGGCGCCCGGCCGAACAGAAAGACCTCTTTGACGTGCGAGGGGTCCGCCGTGTAATCCTCGACAATCAGGGCCTTCACCTGCCGTTGGAGGGCCCCCGAGGAGGCGAAGGCATCGTCCCGGGGGACGTCGTGGCGGATCACCTTCCACCCATCGCCGATCAAGTCCTCTTCCAGCCGCGCCAGTTCGCTCGACAGGGGGGACGCCTGGGTTTGGTCAACCACCAGGAGAACGGTCCCGCGGTGTTCCACGGGGGGAAGGTCGAACCCCGCTCGGGCTTCGCCGTATCGGTTGTAGAGGTCGGTTTCAATCGTGTAATCGTAGACGGTTCCCTCCGGGGCGTTGTCGTCCACGAACTGCGTGGCGCTCCCGGCGAGGGTGGCGATGGACGGGCCGCGCCCCGTCCCGCTGGTTTGGCGGCGAACGTTGTAACTGCCGGGAGCGGCCGTGGGAGTCGGCCAGGAAAGGGTGATCTGGCGGGGGCCGGTGCGCCGCGCGGTGACCTGGACGGCGTAGTCCCGGGTGGTGAGCGCCTCCGCGGGCGTCGCGGTCCCCCAAAGAAACAGGGCAAGGACCGAAAGCGGGCGTAAAAAGGCGGGGGCCGGTGATTCCATGATGGATTTAGGGGATGCAACATTGTGGCCACGGAGGGGAAGGGCCCCGGGTTAATCACAAGGCGGTTTAGGTAAGGAAATACCCTCTGGAAATCAATTTGTTTTTGCCGTCTCCCCGGCGAAAGCCGGGGCCCGGTTTGAAAAACCGCTCTCGAAGACTGTGTCACTGACCGGATTCCGGCTTTCGCCGGAAGGACGAACTTATCGACGGAAAATGCCCTTATCTAAACGGCACTGGGATTAATCGGGCGCCGGGCCCGAAGGAGGTTTTTGAAACCCGCTCGAATATTTTTTCGGCGCGCCCAGGGAGGCGTATCGAGTTTTCAGGGCCGCCAGGGCTCGCGCGGCCTCCTCGGCGTTGCCGGCCGAACAGAACCGGACCGTTTTCCCGTCGACGTCGAAGGCCAGCCGTCCCGTTTTTCCCAACTTCGAGCGAACCCCCGCGGGCGGGGTTCCGGTGGGGTCCTCCGCCGCCAAGCGCAGGTTCTTGATCTTCGCCATTTCGTATTCCCGAACCCACCCCTTGCCGAAAAGTTCGTAGGCCACCTTTATTCGAAGCGCGTCGGCGGTGATTCGCTCCCGCCCGCCCAACATCCAAAGCCAAAGGGCCAGGGCGAAACCGCCCCCGGCCGTCCAGCCCGTCAACCACAACAGGAGGAACAGCCGGGCCGGGATCGGCGTTTTGGAGTGGAAGAGCGCTTTGACGGCCGCCGCTTCCCCCGCGGCCCATCCGCACAGCCAAAAAGACAGAAAGAGAAGGAGGGGCCACACTCGCTGGACGGAAACGACGATTTCCAAGCCCAGGGGCGTGTCGTTGATTTGAAGTCGTGCGGCGGTCGAGGCGGCGGGGGTGTCCATGGCGTTTTAAGGATAGACCGGGAACGGCGAACGGCCAACCCCCGGGGTCACTTTTTTTTGAATAGTTTTTGAAGGGATTTCAGGCCTTGATCGACGGCTTTGTCCACGGCGTTGGACCCTCCGTTGTCGCCCGCGCCCGGCGCGCGGTATTTTTCGAGGCTTTTCTGAAGAAGGTCCTTGGCGGCGTTTTTGGCCGCCTGGGAGAAATCCACGGAAATCTTGGGGTCCGTGAGGGGCCCCGTGATTTTGGCGGTCAAGGTCGGACGGCCGTCGGGGCCGGAGGTCCAGTCGCCCAAGCTCCCGCCCAGGGACCCGGCCGGCAATTTGATCGTGGCCCGAAGGTCCGAATCGTAATCCGTCAAACGAACCCGGCCTTTGGCCGAGAGATCCGTTTGGTCGCTTTCCACGGCCAGGTCCTCGGTGGTCAACAGGCCCCGGTCGATTTTCAAATGCCCCCCGAGGGTTTTGTAAGTCAGATCGGCGGAATCTTTTTTCATGAGCTTGTTGATTTTTTCCGCCAGGGGGAGGTTGCGGATTTTTCCGTCGGAGGCAGAGAGCGTCAGGGCGCCGCTCAGTTGCCCCAGGTCGGGGCCGAGATCGGTCAACAGCCCCTTGAGTTGGAAGTTTTTCCCCAGGTAATAGGGGTGGGTTGCCTCGCCGATTTTGATGGACCCTTCGGCCCGGGCAATGGGCGCGGGACCCGAGGGACCGGCGGGGGCCGCGGAGGATTCCGTCGTAGCGGTCGAGCTGAAAATTTCCTGAACCTTGGCCAGATCCAGTCGGTCCAACTTAAAGTCGTACGTCAATTCCGGTCGGGAGAAGCGCCGGGCGGTGAGGGCCAGGGAAAAAGGAGACCCGAGAAATTTTCCCTTGAAATCCTTGAGAGTCGCGTCGTCCTCTGAAAAGGCGACCGATCCGCCCAGGCTTTCCAGGGAGGCGCCGGGAAGCGGAGTCAGGCCCACGCCGGACAGGACGGCGTTCCCCTTGGCCTGGGGGGCCGCCGTGGTGCCCTGGATTTTTGCGTTCAGGGAAATTTTTCCCCGGGGGGAGTAGTCCCGGAGGGCCGGGACGAGGGCCGCCGCGGGACCCAAATCCAGGGCGGGGGCGCTGACGGTGAAATCCAGAAGGGATTGGTTCTTGGAGGCCCGCAGAGCCCCTTGGCCGTCAATCGCGCCCACGGGGCTTTCCAATTTAAAGGACTTGAGAACGGTGGCCGCGGCGTCCCAGGCGCCGGCGGCCGTGATTTTCAATAGGGATTTGGCCGGCTTCACAAAGGAATCGCCGTAGCGGAGCTCGGCCTCGCTTAAGTCCAGGTTGACGGAGAAACCCAGGCGGTCCGCCGTGCCCTGGGCCGCGAGGGACCCCGACAGGGGGCCCGTGAGCCCCGCGCCGCCGTTTTGCGAAGGGTATTGGAGGCGTGTGGGGGACGCTTTGGCGTCGAAGGAAAGGGGCGTGGCCTGGGGTTTCGCCCGGGCGTCGATCGTGAAGTCCAAGTCGAGGTCCTTGGTGTGGACGGTCAATGGCCCCGTCAGGGCGACATTCTCCAGGGATCCATTGACCTTCAAATCGCCTTTGACCGAAGCGCCCTTGGCTTCGGCCGGCAGGGCCACCCAGGGGGACAGGGAATCGGCCAAAAAGGGCGAGAGCCCCAGGGCGATGTCGAATTGGGGGGCGGCGAAATGTTGGACGGTTCCCGCCAGGGTCACGGTGGAATCTCCCAGGCCCAGGACGGTTTTTCGGAGTCGAAGGCTCTCGCCCGGCAGGTCCAGGCGGCTGTCGACGGAAACGCGCGCGCCGACGGCCTTGCCCTGGGTCTGGCCGGTGAGCTCGGCGGAGAGGACGATGTCAAAGGGGGTGGCCAGGGAGACGTTGGTGAGGTCCAGCGTGAGATCCTTCACCGTCAGGTCGTCGCCGCGAACCGCGTCGTCCCAGCGAACCTGCCCTCGCCGAAGGGTGACCTTGCGGACGAAGAAGGCCGCCCGGGAGGGTTCCACCGCCGGGGTGGGCCGGGGCGCGGGGGCCGGGGCGCTGGAGGCGGTCAAATCGTCGATGCTTAAAACGCCGTCGGCCCGCCGGTGGAGGACCACCCGGGGGGATTCGATGAAGACGGAACGGACCACGATCCGGCCCGACAGAAGCATGAAGAGATTGGGTTGAACCGACAGGCGCTCCGCCGAAAAGAAAACCCCGGCCGGAAATCCCGCCCGTTCCTGGATCGAAAGTTTGGAAACGTCCAGTCCCGAGAGGCCCAGGTGGATTTCCCCCAAGTCCACTTGGCGGTGGAGGTTGTCCCCGGCCCACTTCAGGGCCAGGGCGCGGAGCTTCTCCGGCGGGTAGCGCAATTTGATGAACACCGCCGCGGCGGCCAGCAGGACCACCGGCGTCAGGAGCACGGCAATCAATACGGTGCGAAATCGAGGGAACTTCATTTGATCTTTTCCTCCGTGATTTTGAGCGAGGCGTCCAGGTCGGCCAGGGCGGCTTCAGCGTCGTCCTGGGCCCGGGGCCGGTGGGTTTGGTTGGCGGCCCTCAGGGTTTCCAATTTCATGGCCGCCACGGTGCGGAACTCCTCCAAGTCGTCCAGGGCCCGGTTGATTTCCCGGCGATTGCGGTGGGCCGTGTTGTCCGCGCGCTGGCGGAGGCGTTCGGCTTGCTGGGTCCGGGCCTTCAAGCGCAAATCCAATTCCGCCACGCTGGCCCGCGCGGGGGGCGCCGGTTGAGGGGCCCGGCATCCCGACGGGGCCAGGAGGCTTAGGGCAAACCAAAAGATCCGTCGACGCTTCACGGGGTCCGTCGGGGCCGGGGGGTCAGGCCGATTTTCTTAAGTTGGGCCTCAAACCCGGGCCCGTTCATCTGCCAATAGGCGAGCCGGTCCGCCCCCCGCAGCTCCCCCTTTTCCCCGTCGGAAACCGTCCATTGGACGAGGCGCCGGGCGCCGGTGCTTTCCACGCAAAAAGTCCATTTTCGTCCTTCCGGGAGATCGGCGGTGAGGACGTCAACGGTGAAGGTCCCGGCGGGAACCGTGACGCGCCGCGGCGCCGACCCTCGGGCCAGAGTGCCGGCCCCCCACTCCACGGGTTTGTGAAATAGCCGCGCCGTCGCCAGGGAACGGAGCACCGGAAGGGTTTTTCGTTCCCCCGGTTGGAGGAAGGGCGCCGCCAAGCCCCGGGCCCAAAGGGGCAAGACGTCTTCGCTCAGTCCCCCCGGGGGAATTTGATGGCGGTGTTCCCCGTCGCCCTCCCCGTCGAAATAACTGCGCCAGCTTTCGTCCACAAAGCCGTCCCGGAAATTCAGCTGGTGGAACACCTGGCCGCACCATTCCTGGGCGGAAAACGCGATCTTGGCCGGGGCCCCGGCCGGGCGACCGCCGGCGGGGGCCAGCCCGACGAAGGCGCTGGTCATTAAATTGTAATCGTAAAGGCCGGTGGAAAAATCCCGCATTAAGTTGAGTTTCATCACCTGGAATTCATCGGAGGCGGGATGTCGCCCGGGGTCGGCTTTGACCTGAAGGGATTCGGAAAAGGGTTCGGTCACGAAGACCGCCACGGCCACGCCCCGGCGTGGGTGCCCATAGCGGGGGAAAACCAAATCGTAGCCCGCCACCTCGGCCTTGCCGTCGCCCCAGGTTTTCCAAAAGGCGTCGTTGTCGGGGGAGTTCCCGGCCCGGGCCACCGGGAGGGCGAACAAGGCGGTCAGCAAAAGCGCGGCCTGTTTCATCGACGGAATTTTATCATTTTGGACCGCCGATCGAAGGCCCCGGCGGGAAGGGAGGGACGGCGACGTTGTCCCGGATCAACGGCGGTTTCCCCTTGCCGTCACTCCATTTTCCCTTTACTCTTTAGGAACGCCCCCGGAGCGATTCCCGGGGCCGGGGTTATAAAAATAGGATCGGTCTGTAATCGTTTTTTTCCGGAGATCGATGATAGAATCCCCCCATGAAGAAAAGGCCCAACGAAGGGACAAGTTCTTACGAAATGCTTCGCCGAGCTCTTTCGGGATTGGGGATAAAAAGAGTCGCCCGGGAGTTGAGAATTTCCGCGGCCCTCCTGTATAAATGGTGCCAACCGCCGCGCGCCAACGCCGAGGGGTTGGAGGGGAGCGGGGCCTTGAACCCCCTGGACCGTCTGGATCAAATCATCGGGTTGACCCGCGACGACGAATTGCTGGCGTGGTTGTGCCAACGGTCCGACGGGTTTTTTGTGACGAACCCCTCCCCGCCGAAGCGGGAGCAATCCCTGGAATTGATGACGGAGATTCAACGTCTGGTCAAGGAATTCTCCGATACCCTGGACGCCATATCCCGGTCCTGCCTGGAGGACAAGGAAATCGACGGAACGGAAGCCCGCCGGATTCGCCGGGAATGGGAGCCGCTCAAGCGGGTCGGGGAAAGCTTTGTGCGGTCTTGCGAATCCGGACGATATTTTAAAAACGGGAAACGGAAGAACGTGAAAAGACCGGGATCCGTCGAGTCCGGGGGGCCCGGCCGGAAACAAAGCGGTGGCCCGGGGCGGACATAGGAGGCGTGCGATGTTTCTGAGAGCCGCGGAATGGGTGGGGTCGGTGTTGATCGTCTGTGTTTTCGCCACGCAGATCTTTTTGCCCCTGGTCCGGGGCACGCCGTTCTTTCCCTTTTTTAGGCGAGAGAGATCCCTGGAAGGGGCGTTGAAGGACGCCCGGCAGGAAGCGGCGGAAAAGCGCGTGGAATCGGAAATCGAAAAAATCAAGAAAGATCGGTAAAAGGAGAAATCGAAATGGACGGTGTGACCAATGTGCGTCGGGTGGCGTTCGGCCTGGTGGCCTCGGCGGTGATGGTGTTCTGTTTGGCCTTTGCGGGGAAATTGTTTCAAAACGTCGATGCCGATGAGATCGTTTGCATCCAGAGCCCGGTGTCCGGCAAATTGAACTGGCACACCACGGCGGGCGTGAAATGGCAGGGGTTCGGCAAGGTGACGAAATATTTCAAATTGGACACCTACGAGTTCAAAGTTCCGGTCCGGTTCAACGACGGCGGTCACGGCACCATCGTCGGATCCTTGAACTACGAAGTGCCCTTGACGCCGGAACAGCTGACCCAAATTCACATGAAATACGGCAGCCAGGAAGCCATACAGAAGCAATTGGTGGAGACCGTCACCAACAAATGCGTCTACATGACCGGTCCGTTGATGTCTTCCAAGGAATCCTACGCGGAAAAACGGACAAGCCTGATCCTTTATATTGAAGACCAAATACAAAACGGCGTGTATAAAACAACCCAGAAGGACGTCAAAACGCGGGATCCCATCACCGGCTCCGAAAAAACCGTGGCCGTGGTGGAGATCGTCAAAGACGAAAACGGCCGTCCCGCCCGCCAGGAGGACGCGGTGCTGAGCGGTTACGGCATCAACACCTCCAACTTCGCCGTGACGAAGCTCGATTACGAAGACGCCGTTGAAAAACAAATTCAACAACAACAGGAATTGACGATGAAGGTGCAAACCGCGGTGGCCTCTTCGAAAGAAGCCGAACAGCGGGCCATCACCGTGGCGAAAGAAGGCGAAGCCAACGCCGCCGCGGCCAAGTGGGCCCAGGAGGTTGAAAAGGCCAAGGCCGTCACCCTCGCTCAGCAACAATACGAAGTGGCCACCCTGGAGGCCAAGGCGGCGGAACAAAAGAAACGGGCCGAAATTCTTTTGGGAGAAGGCGAATCGACGCGCAAGCGCCTGGTCATGCAGGCCGACGGCGCCCTGGAGAAAAAATTGCAGGCCTATGTCGAAACCCAAAAATATTGGGCCGACGCCATGGCCCGGATGACCCAGCCCGTGGTCCCCGGCGTTTCCATGGGAGGCGCGGACGGGAAGGGCGGCAATGGGGTCACCCAAATGATGGAGATCATGGCCGCCAAGGCGGCGCGTGATTTGCAATTGGACCTCAAAGCCTCCAAGCCTTAAGACGTTCGGCGGGCCGCGGGGCGATCGAAAAAATCCCCCCTCCGGGCCTTTGGTTTCCGTCGTTTTTCGCCCCGCTCCCCGGCCGATGCCGGGGAGCGGGGTTTTTATTGGTCCGCCCGGACGCCCGTCTCTTTTCCGCCATGGCCGGGGGGTTGACCTTTTTACCATACAAATGTATGGTATCCCGGCCATGAACGGTTTAACCCCTCCCCAGAAGAAAATTTTCGATTTCATCGTCCACCAGGTTCACGAGATCGGCGTGCCGCCCACGGTGCGGGAAATCGCCCGGCGTTTTGATGTCGCCATCGGCACCGTCCAGGGCCATTTGGCGGCCCTGGATCGGAAGGGGGCTGTTCGGCGGATGCGGGACCGGGCCCGGGGCTTGGCCCTGGCGGTCAAGCGGGATTGGGCGGGGGGGGTCCGCTTGCCGGTCTTGGGACGGGTGCCGGCGGGGCTTCCCGTTGAAGCCGTGGCCCTCGCGGACGAGCATTTCCCCGTGCCCGGGGAGATCGCCCAGGGCGCCAATTTTATTTTGCGGGCCAAGGGGGACAGCATGTCCCCCAAAATCGAGGACGGCGATTTGTTGCTGGTCCGGCTTCAGGAAGAGGCCCTGGAGGGCGATATTGTGATCGCCTACGTGGGGGACGAGGGCGAAGCCACGGTCAAACGGTTCCGTCGAAAGGGGACACGCGTCTTTCTTCAGGCCGACAACGCCAAATACGCCCCCATTCTCAAACCTTTTAAAGTGGCCGGTCGGGTGACGGGATTGATACGAACGGGGTTGAGGTGAACGATGAGTTGGCTTCGCGATCAGATTCGGCAGGCGGCGGGGGCGGTGGAGGACGCGGGGGGCACCGTCCGGTTTTTCCGGCGGGCCATCGACGAACGGTTGGCGGAACTGCCGCTCACCGAGTGGGAAACGCTCTTTTGGACCCGGGGACTGAAACGCGGGTTGATCCAACTCAACAGCCACTGGTTCCGGCTCGGCTCGGGACGGCAAACTTCCTTTAGTTTCTTCGTCCGGAACGAGGCCGGCCTGCTGGTGGGCCTTCGTCGGGAGTCGGTGACCCAGGCGGCGGTGTACGTGGCCCTGGTCACCCATTACGGTTATCCCCGGGCCCGGGTGCGGTTCGAAATCGATTTCCTGGACGTGGCCCTGCGGGACGAATCCGGCGACGTGTCGCTCTACGCCGAAACCAAAGCCTCGGACCGGGTGCTGGAGCGCCTGGTCAACGAATTGTCCGCCTCATTCGCCGAGGGCCTCCCCCGGCTGGAACTTCCCGAAGGCAAACCGCCGCCGGACGCTCACCAAAAAGCCGCCCATATTTTGCGAACCCGCCCCTTGTTCTTTTGGGCCGTGTCGCCGGGGCGTCGGTTGGCCTATTCGGTCCACTTCCTGGGCGACGGCTTCCGCCTGAGTCCCCGCTCGGACATCCCCTTCCACCGGGACGTGGATTTGTTTTCCGGTCTTTCCCCGCAACCTTTGCCCGCGGCGGTCTGATCCGCTTTCCCGGGAAGGCTTAGCGATTCAAAAGAAATCGAGCCGCCGCGGCGAGGGCCCTCCCGACTCCGTAAAAAACAGCCGTGTCGGTCGCCAAAAACAGCGGATACAATAAAATTCGAAAGCCGCCGGGGGCGTTCCACCGATCAAAGAGCAGGGACCCGGGCATCGTATAAAGCAGCAAAGCAAAGTCCGTACTGAAAAAATCGCCGCGCCGCTTCAGGATCACCGCCAGGACGTAACGCCCCCACAAAACCGCGCCCGGGAGGAGATACGCCAAGGCCAGGCTGGCCGGGAATCCGGCAACGCGCCAACGTTGGGTCAGCCAGATTCCGATCCAATAGAGAATCGACGCGTTGAGGAGGAAAAAGGGTCCCGCGAAATAATTCATGACCCCGTTGTGGTGGCGATACCACGGGCGAATGAGAATCGACCAGGGGGAGGACAAGGCATACCAATCGGCGTCACCCGCCTTGACGAGGGCGCTCAGGCAGACCAAAAGATAGATCCCGGCGAAAAGAGATCCTGGAAGAGAGAAATATTTCATGGCGAAGGTCGATTTCGGGGTCGTGTGGCCAAGCCGTCGGACCCTCCCCCGCTCTGAGGCCGTCGAAAGGGTCGCCCGGCTATTGTAATAAAAAAGCCCCGACTCCCTTCGGTCCCTTCAAGAGAGCGTGCGAAAATCAAATAATGAATCCCTGAAGAAGAAACGGCAAAATCAATGAATTGCAAATACGCGTTGATCGGTTTAATTCTGGCGGCCCCCCGTTACGGTTCGGGCGGGGAGGACGACGTTATCGTTCTTCCGCCGCTGGTGATCAGCGCGGAACGGGACAAAGACCCCGTGACCAAGCGGGACGTCACGAAGGAGGATCTTCGGCTGGTCCCCGGAACCCAGGGGGACCCGTTAAAGGTGCTTCAATCCCTCCCCGGCGTGGCGGTCGGGTCCGACGGGTCCAGCGACCCGGCGGTCCGCGGCACGGCGCCCATTGATAATTCTTACTACATTGACTTCCAGACGGTGGGGTATCTTTTTCACACCGGGGACCTGCTCAGCGTTTTGAACGGCGACCTGGTGGATTCCTTTTCCATCTACCCCTCCGCCTTCGGGCCCGAATACAACAGCGGCCTGGGGGCCGTGATCGACGTGCGTTTGCGGGACCCCCGACGGGACCGGTGGGGCGCCAAACTGAACTTGAGCGCTTTTGAATCCGACGCCCTGGTGGAAGGCCCCGTGGGACCCCGCCAGGCGGTTTACGTCGCGGCCCGCCGGAGCTACCTGGACTTCCTGCTCTCCAAATTCCCGGGCACCAGCGACATCGACGTCGTGCAATTTCCGGAGTTCTACGATTACCAGGGGAAATGGTTGTGGCAGAACCCGACCCACCGATTGGTTTTCCAGACCAACGGCGCCTGGGACAAAGTGGCCCTGGACATCAAGAGCGATTCGGCCATCGCCAAGCGGGACCCCGCGTTGGGCGGTCGCTTTGCTCAAATCCAGGATTACCACCAGGAGGGCCTCGCCTGGACGTGGAGTGGGCCGTCGGTGACCAACGCGGTGGCCCTTTCCCACACTCAGACCATTCTGGACAATCGGGTGGGCGGGTTGGGCGTCGTTCGCCTCAACAACCGCTGGTGGGACGTGCGGGACGATCTGGCGTGGCGGCTGCCGGCCGGAAACACGCTGTCGTTGGGCGCCCACCACATTTACGTGCCCGTGGTCTTGAACGTGGACGTCCGGGTGGATTTTCCGTCGGAATTCGACCCTCCGCCCGATTTTACGAGCGCGCCTCCCCGCAGCGAGTTCGGCACGCTTTACATCAACGAAACCCTGGTGTATTTGAAGGACCGTTGGTCGCCCACGGCGGACCTCACGCTTTCGGCCGGCGGCCGGTGGGGTCGAAACGGCTATTTGAAGGAAAATTACGGCGAACCCTGGGCCGCGGGGGAATGGCGGTTTTTGGGCGAGACCGCTTTCACCACCGCCTGGGGGCGCTACCACCAGTTTCCGGAGGGGCACCAAACCACGAAAAATTTCGGCAACCCGGACCTGACCGCCCTGCGGGCCGAGCACGCGGTGGCGGGGCTTAAACGGAAATTGCCCGACGGATGGTCCCTGAATGTGGAAGTGTATCGGAAACGCCTGTGGAATCTGCCGGTGGAGGACCCGGTGCTGAATTTCGTGAACGGCGCCCGGGGGCTGGCCCGGGGGGTGGAGTTGTTGGTGAAGAAGGACCGCACGGCCCGGTGGGCCGGGTGGTTCGCGGTTTCCCAATCCCATTCCACGCGGAAAAACGAACGGACCGGGCAGGAAGTCAATTTCAGCCAGGACCAACCCTGGGTTCTGAACCTCGTGGCCACCCGCCGGGTCGACCAATTTTATTCCGTTGGATTGCGCGCCCAGTATCACAGCGGCGCGCCGGACACGCCCATCACCGGGACGTATGTCGATGGTACGGGTCGGGTTCGGCCGGTGTACGGGCCCACCGGTTCCGTCCGGCTGCCGGACTACCATCGAATCGACCTCCGGTTCAGCCGGGACTTTAAAATGAAAGCGGGGTTGGGCAATTTCTACCTCGATTTGATCAACGTCCTCAACCACAAAAACGTCGCCGGTTATTCCTATTCGGATGATTATTCCGGCCGGGAGAAAGTCACTCAACTCCCCTTCTTCCCATCGGTCGGCGTTCAGTTGTCTTTTTAAAGGAAACCCATGGACCCGTCGTTCGTTCCTCCTGTTTCGGAATCAACAAAACCCCCGTCGTCGCCCACGGCGCTGGAGGTGCTTCGGGGCACCTTCGGTTATGAATCCTTCCGCCCGGGGCAGGAAAAAATCATTAACGCGGTCCTGGCCGGGCGGGACTGCATCGGCGTTCTGCCCACGGGCGGGGGGAAATCCCTGACGTTTCAAATCCCCGCCAAGCTCTTGGGCGGCACGGTCCTGGTCATCTCGCCGTTGATCTCGCTCATGAAAGACCAGGTGGACGCGTTGATTCAATCGGGTTTCCGGGCGGCGGTCATCAATTCCACGCTCAAGGCGGAGGAACGGCGCGAGCGGATGGAGGGCCTTCGCCGGGGCGACTTCGAATTGGTTTACGTGGCGCCGGAAGCGCTGGAGGAGGGGTTCCGCCAATTTTTGGCGGCGTGTCCCGTTCGTTTGTTGGTCGTGGACGAGGCCCACTGCATCAGCCACTGGGGGCATGAATTTCGGCCGTCCTATCGAAATCTGCGGGGCCTGAAGGCCTTGCTGGGCAACGTCCCGGTCTTGGCGCTGACCGCCACGGCCACCCGGGCGGTGGCCCGGGACATCCTTCAACAATTGAGCATGGTCAAACCGGAAGGGTTCAAGGGGTCTTTTTTCCGGCCCAACCTGAGAATCACCTGCCAAAAGAAAGGCGGCGGCCGTGACACGAAAAAAGACCTTTTGCGTTTTGTTCAGGGGCGCCCCGGCCAGTGCGGCATTGTTTATTGTTTGAGCCGAAAAACGGTGGAGTCGACGGCGGCGTTCTTGAATTCCCGCGGGGTTCGGGCGGCGCCTTACCACGCCGGGCTCTCGGACGAGGAGCGGCAACGGAACCAAAACGCCTTCGCCCGGGACGAAATCGACGTGGTCGTGGCCACGGTGGCCTTCGGCATGGGCATCGACAAGTCCAACGTGCGCTACGTGATCCACCGGGACATGCCGAAGAGCCTCGAAAATTATTCCCAGGAAATCGGCCGGGCCGGGCGGGACGGGTTGCCCGCCGAGTGCGTTCTTTTATTCCTGGGCGGACGTCATGGCCTACGAACGTTTCGCGGCCCTGGGGGGGGACGCCTCGTTGACCGCGGCCGCGAAACAGAAAACCGTGGAGATGTTTCGCTGGGCCGACCGTCCGGCCTGCCGCCACCGGGGGCTCTCAGCGGTTTTTGAGGAGGAACTGGCGGATTGCGGGCAATCCTGCGACGTCTGCCGGAAAACAATCCTGGACGATTTGTTGCCCACCGTGTCCGCGCGGGCGGGGGGGACCGGACCCCGCCCCCCCGGCCGTCGGGCGGAAGTCGACGGGGGGAATCTGGACGATCCGTTGTTTTTGCGGCTCAAGGCCCTGCGTCGCTCCCTGGCGGACGCCCAGGGCGTTCCCGCCTACATCGTATTCAGCGACGCCGTTCTTTTGCGATTGGCGGAGCGGCGCCCCGGACGCCCGAGGAATTTCTGGGGATCGCGGGCATCGGTCCGGCCAAGCAGGCCCGTTACGGCGACGCCTTCCTTCGGGCGTTAAACGACTCCGAGGCCTAAAGGCAAGGCCCACCGTCCTTCGACGGTGGGCCCGCCGCGGGTGGCCGAATTCAGGGTTGCTTGAGGCTGTCCCGTTTGGCCTTGTTTTCCGCTTTCTGTTGTTCGAAGTGGGCCTGGGTGGCCGCTTTCACCTCGTCCCGATGGGCTTTAATGGCGGCTTTCTTCTGTTCCTGGGTCAGGGAGCCGTCGGTCGCGATCTTTTCAAAAAACGCGACGCTTTCCTGGTAGCGGGTTTCCCGGTAGGCGTCGTTCTCCTTCCATTGGTTTTCGTGGAAGGCAATGAGGTCGGCTTTTTGAGTGTCGGTCAGCTTCGTGTTGGCGGCCAAGCGCTGGGTCAGGAAGGCCCGGCGTTTTTCGGTTTGTTCAGCGGCGAAGGCCGCGTTTTCCTTGTGCTGGGTCTCCCGGTGATCTTTTACCGCGGCCTTTTTTTCCTCCGGGGATTTGCCCTGAAGGCCGTCCCGAAAGGTTTTGTTCTCCGACTGTTGCTGTTGGCGATGGTTTTCCCAGGCGGTCTTCTGTTGGGTCCGGAACGCTTCGCGATCGTCTCGCTTTTGGCCGGGATCGGCCCGCAAAAACCCGGAAGGGGCCAGGCAGGCGAATCCGAAGAGGAAAACCATTGTTTTTTTCATGGGTTGCTCCTTTTGAACTTAATGGCACGCCTTGGCGCGTGGCGTGGGCCTTCGAACGTTTGGACGACCGCCGGTTCCAGAAAGTGTCGATTCGACGGATTCCTCCCCGGGTGCGCGGTTGATTTTTTGTGTTTTTGGACCCATCCTTGAATCGGAAGTCCTGCTCAAGAGCGATCAATGAAAACAGTTCTGCGCGTTGCCGGATGCGATCTCGGGAAGTCCTCGGCCCAATTCGTACTCGTTCGCGTGAGTCCGACGGGTTCGTCCGTGGAATCCCGGGAGACGCAGGCCCACGACGGCCGGCCCATGGCGGTTTTTGAGGAATGGCACCGGGGGCGGCACCGCTTCTCTCAACAAGGAATTGATCCCGGTGGCCAACCCGAAGGCAATGGACGTCGGCGACGTATTCATCCGGGGCAGGTTCCTGGCCATGCCGTCTGAATTGTCGACTTGGCGGAAAATGCGAAGGGGGACCGGGTTTTTTGCTGGTCCAAAGTTATATGCCGGCCCAGGAGATTCACGTGCTGAATAATCCCGATCGCCGTTTAAGTCCGTGGTGTCGAGCGGGCGACTTGGACAAACTTGACACCCCGGAATGGATTTTTCATTGGTCCGACTTGAAACGTTTCGCCGAAAAGGGGTGTCCTTGACGAGGTTCCCCCTCTCGATCCTTGGGATCCGTTGGCTTGCGCTCCCGGCCTTTGGGGTCCTTCCATCGGTCCAGGATTGGATGGATTTTGAGGCGGCCGTCCGAAGCGGTAAAATCGATAAACGCGAAGCGCGGGAAAGGCTTCCCGGCGCACGCCTGGCAAAAAGACCGCGAAGTTGACCGGTGGGCGGAAGAATGAGTGGAATGTTGGCCATCGGTGCGTTGGATGGAAAAATGTTTGGCTCGATGGGCGGGGGGACTTTGTTTTGTGGGGCGCATTGGGAAAAAAGTAAGCTGTCCCTCGTTGCGGGGGATGGCGGGGCGGGGCGGCCCAACTTTGAGGAGATGAAATGCTGATTACCAACGCGCACGTTCACTTGATCGAGCTTCAAAAGATGATTGAACTTCAGGGGGATGTGCGACTGCCGGCGTCCATCTCCGTCCTTAAAGATTTGGAATCCACGCTGCCTCTGTTGGCCCCGGAAGTCGCGCTTCGGCAAATGGACGAGGCGGGAATCGCGCGCTCCGTTCTCTACGCGGTGGAGGCGCCCATCGTCTACTCTTCGAACGAATACGTTTCCCTGTTGTGCAAAAAATATCCCGACCGATTCATCGGTTTCGCGTCGGTGAATCCCCTGGACCCGGCGGCCCCGGAGAAGCTGGAGCACGCGGTCAAAAATTTGGGCCTCAAGGGTTTGAAGCTGCATCCGCCCCTTCAGGGCTTTTCGGCCAACGACCCGCGCGCCTTCTCGACCTACGAGAAGGCCCAGGCGTTGAACGTCCCCATCGTCTTTCACGTGGGCAGCACCCCCTTCGGTTGCCTGTGCCGGTTGGAACACGCCTCGCCGCTCCTCCTGGATGAAGTCGCGGTGACCTTCCCGAAGCTCCGCCTCCTGATCACCCATCTCGGCACGTTGTGGCACAACGAGTCTTTTATGGTGGTCGAGAAGAATCCGAATGTCTACATCGACACGGCCGCCTACGTGACGGAAATCAAAACCATATTGACCCCGGACATCATCACGCGAATCGGGCCGGACAAAATCATCTTCGGCACCGACTACCCCATGCCCTACGCGGGGAAAGTGCACCGCATGAAAGAGTTCGTGGACGTCGTGAAATCCATCGAGGTGGGGGCCGACGTTCTGGCCGATATATTCCACAACAACTTCCTTCGACTGCTGGAGGGGGACGCTGCCGCCGGGCAAACGATCAACGCCAAGGACATGCTGGCGCGCCTGGCGGGGCCAGGGCGTCCCGGCTAAGGGGCTGGCCCCCATGTCGATTTTCTCCGCCCTCCGCCACCGATTGGTTCGGTGGGAGTACCAACGCCTGGCGGATTACCTCTCGAACGTCGACCCCGAGGCCATTGAAAAAGAAAGCGAACAACGGGTTTTGACGGCGTTTCGCCGCTGGACGCGCGCCGTTCCGGCCTATCGGGAACTGGCGTCGTTGGCGGCCACCCTGGCGGACTTCAAAAGGAACGTCCCCGTGTGCGACAAGGAGTCCCACTTTCAGGGGCACGATTTGCGGAGTCTTTGTCCCGACGGGGACCTTTCCCGCGTTCGGCTTTTTTATTCCAGTTCGGGTTCGTCGCGGGTTTTCTCCTACGGGGCGGAATCGTGGCAAGACCCCCGGCGGTCGGCCCTTGAACTGGAGTTCGTTCTGCACGACAGCCTCTCGGTCTTTGACCGGAAAACGCTGATCGTCAACGGCCTGCCGATGGGGGTGAAGGTCCACACCCGGACGATTCCGTTGATCGAAAGCGGGACGCGCGCGGATGTCGTGTGGGCGCTTTTGAAGAAGCTCAAAATGAATTCGACCAGTTCGTCATTTTCGGGGAGCCGCTTTTTCTAAAGCATTTGATCGAAGGCGGAATCGAGGAGAACGTGCCCTGGCGGGAGTTGGCGGTCCACCTTGTCACCGGTTCCGAATACGTCGCGGAAAATTACCGATCGTACCTCGGCGGATTGCTCGGCATCGATTTTGAAAACCGCGACACGGGCAGCATCACCATCAACTACGGCCTTTCGGAGATAGCCAACAGCGTCGCGCACGAGACGCCCGAGACGATCCTGGCGCGGCGGCGCGCCCACGCCGACCCCGCCCTGCGAAAAACCATTTACGGGACGGATACGCGGCTTTGCCCCGCTATCCTTCAGTACCACCCCTACCAGAATTACCTTGAAACCCTCGGGCCGCCGGGGGAAACGGGGGAGTTGGTGGTGACCACGCCCGACGCTCAAAAAAACTTTCCCTGGTGCGTTACAACACCGAGGACGCGGCGCGGCTCATCGGTTACGGGGCGTTCGATCGACGTCTTCGGGAAGCGGGGCTGGAGTCTCGGCGGCCGCGGTTTCGGCTTCCTTTCGTTTTCGGCTGGGGGCAAGGTCAAGGCCCTGACGACAACGTTCGACCCCTGTGCGCGGAAGAGATCAAAGAAGCGCTTTACGCCGACCCGGAGGTCGCTGCCCGATTCACGGGACGGTTCCGCCTGCCGGATGGGCGAGAACCGCCTGACGCTGATTCTTCCTCGGCCGGGGGTGAAAAACGGGGACGGGCCCTCGGCAGGAGGGGTGGCGAAAAGGCTTGCGTTTACACGGCCGCGAGATCGCCGTGCGGGCGATTCTTCTCGAGTATTCCGACGGGTTTGCGCCGGACTTCGACCGCAAAACCGTTTACATCGACTAAAGCCGTTCGTATTCCGCCAAATAGTCCCCGGTGCGGCAATCGGGGCGGCGGGTTTGTTTCAGCCCCGGGATTTCCCGCCGCCGACTCCAAAGATCCGCCACGCGGCCCGCCACCCATTTCATCGTCCCGGGATTGTAATGCCCCAGGGGGATCGCCAGGCGGATCATCCGCACGCCCTTGGCTTGCTCGGGCGTCAGCATGTTCTCGGCGGCCAGAATGCCGGACTCCAAGTAAAGCTGTGCAAAGGCGCGCTCCGGGTGTCGGTCTTTGGGCAAACAGCCCAAAAGCCCGGCAGTGTCGATGAAGACCGCGTAGCCGGCGGGGGCGACACCACGGGGAACTCCCGCGGCTTTTAAGCGGGTCCAAAGCTCCTGGGCGTTCCGGACGCGGCGGCGCAAGAGCTTTTTCGCTGCGCAGGGATTTTCGCAGGACCGAATACAAACGGGCCTTGGCGTCGACCGATAGGCCCTCGCCGACCAGCATCAAGCGGTCTTGGAATTTGAAGTGAAGGTCCTCGCGGCGGGTCGCAAGGAACCCGCCTACATCCACGGGGAAGTCTTTGGTGGCGCTCATGGTGCAGCCGTCGGAATGGGAGCAGAATTCCCGGACAATGTCGGCGATGGAACGTTGGGCGTATCCGGCTCCCGTTCGCGGATGAACCACGCGTTCTCCGCAACCGGCAGGCGTCGATAAACACGAGCGCCCCGACCGATCGGGCGTATTGATGCACTTCCGGATGTTTTGCATCGACACGGGGTGCCCGCCGACGGCATTGACGGAGGTTTCGACCATGACGTAGGCGATCCGGTCGGCGCCGTGGTCGCGGACGAACGCTTTAGAGCCTCACGTCCAAATTGCCCTTGAAGGATGGTCTCCGTGGAGGTCGTGGGCCTCTGCGACCGGAATGGCCCGGGGCTCGGCGCCGAGAACCTCCGGATGCAGGCGGGTGGTGGGGAACAGCAGATTGTGCAGAACGACTTTCCCCGGCGCGGCGAGCGTCGAGGCCAGGACCAGTTCGGCCGTCCGCCCTGGGCCGCGGGAAGGACGTGCTCGTAGCCGTAGCCCTCCTGGAACAGAGCCCCAAAGACATGAAGTCGGACTCGTGCCGGCCTTTGCCGGAGGGGAAGCGGGCGGTTCGGGAAGATGCATGAGACTGTCCGTCACGAGGTCGACGCGCGCCAGTTGGTTGGTGATCAGGTGCGTGTTGCCGTGAACGCCGTTCAGCACCTCCGGCGCGCGGCGCGGAAAAGCGCACCGCCAAGCGCATGAGGCCCAGGCGATGCAGCCGCAGAACAGCGCGCCCGGTTTGTCCACTATTTCTTAACGGCGCCGGAATCCGCCCCTCCATGGGGTCGTAGAACCGGAAGTTCGGCGCCAGCGCCAAGGAGCCCCAACCGGTTAAAACTTTAAAGATTTCGTTGGCCATAAGAACGCACGTCAGCCAGACCATGGGCGCGAGCGTCGTGCCTTCCCCTTTTTGCATGAGGCGTTCGACGGTGGGCGGGGATAGTATTCGGCCAGGCCTTCGACCCCTGCAGCCGGAGGGAATGGAGAATCAATTCACGGCTCTCCTGGTCGGAAATGCTCGCCACGGCCCGGCCGATGGTCAGCAGCGTAGACTTCCTCCAGAGTGGCGTGTCGGCCGTGAAAACGCGGACGTTCCCGTACGCCACGGCCCATCCTCGATCAGCGGGATCTTTTGGCCCGGGCCGCCCGGCTAAGGGTCACGATAGCGCGAATGTCGTCGATGCTGAGAGCGACGGCGTCGACGCCTTCAGAACCTCGCCGATGTTTTGGTCGGTCATTGTGAGGTATTTGCGCGTGCGGATGGCGGGGTTGATTCGGCGGAGGAACTCCTCGGTTACCTCTGTTTTCAGCCGACCGTTGGTGTCCGTGAACGAATAGATCTGGCGGTTGGAATTGGTGGGTTCAAAGGTCCCGTGGTCCACCAGAACAAAGGATTCGACCCCCAGCCTGGCCAAATTTTCGACGACGACACCGCCCAGACCGCCGAGCCCGCAGACGGCCACGCAAGCTTTGCGGAGGATTTCCTGGTCTTTTTCCGTCAGCAAACCCATGTTGCGATTGACTTGTTTTGATAGTGATCGGACCAGACCATACGGCCTCCAATGGAAATTTGCGATGCTCCATCATGTCACGTTCGGGAGGGGAAATCAACGTCGCAAATCATGCCGGAATCCATGGTGCGGGTCTCTGGCCCGCAACCAATCGGGGGATTTTTTCAATGGATCCAAACGACTTTCGAGGCGTGTCGGCCTGTTCCCAGGCGCACCGATCTGACGCGGGATTTCCAAAACAACGATCGAATCAGAGTTGTGGGCCAGGATCATGACGCGGGGGGGACCGTTTGACCATACAGCCAGGATTGGACGCCGTATGAGATTCAGGGCAAGGTGGAGCGGAGACTTCTTTCCGGCCCCGGGGCGGGGGTTTTCGGGGCGGGATTTAATGGGGCCAGCCTGTCGATGGCGAAGCCCCGCGCCATCACTGATCGCTGGCCTTCGTCGCGCCGCGCAAAGGAGAGTTCCGCCGACGATAATGGTCGACGGTCAAAACCGGCGGACCCCTCACCCCGACGCTCTCCCCACGGACGGGGAAAGGGGGACGTTGATTCTTTTATAACTTAATATAGGGAAACCCCAAACGTTATTTGGATTTCCAACGGGGCAAATCGGACCAGGTAGGTGAAAAAATGGGCCAGGATTTTGTTTGTCCCGTGGGCGACCATGCTTTCGTAGCGACCGCGTTGGAATTCTTTTAGGTCAGGGCCTTCGAAACACAATTTCCGTTCTTAAAACAATTGGTGCAATACCGGTCCGACTCCCGTCGGCGGGATCTTTGTTGAACGGCATCAGGCAAGATTCGCAGGAATTTTTCATTTGAAAAAATGGCGAAACGGGCGGCCCCTCCTTCGGAGGCGGGGCCTATTCGGCCGGTCGCAAACGCCTGCCACTGGCAGGCGGGACCCACGCGGCACTTCCGCTAGCGCGGTCGGGATTTTCCTCTTTCCCGCGATTTCGCGGCTCCTCCGAGACCGGCCCTGGTGGCCGAAACCTGCTGCGGCACGAAAAGGAGATTCCGCTGTTGTTCCTTTGCTGCGACGGGTCGCCGATCGATGATCGGAAATTAAACGCCTTTCGCCTCCGCGGACGCCGGCCCGATCGTCACGCGGCGGTCGGGAGAAGAAGGATCCGCTTTCCGGGAGAAATCGAGGAAAAAATCCTAACGGTCGTTGAGTCAAGCGATTGTGGAGAGGGCGGGTGTGGCGGGCAAGAGTGCGAAAAAGAAAACGATGAGATCGGGCGAAAGCCGGGCCGGGGGGTGGGGGCCGGGGGAGGGAAAAAACCCGGAAGAGCCACCTTCTTCCCCGGGGGAAAAAATGGCGGCTTTTTGAAATTCCTACAACTGTGGTGCCACTGACCTTCCCTAATATAGCACACCACTTTTGGGAAAACTACCGACTGACCGGCGAATACCACATCCGGCCGTCGAAATTGGGGACGGAATGAGGCGGGCCCCTCCTTTCATTCCCTCGCCCCCTGGGAGAGGGCTAGGTGAGGGGTCCGCCGCTTTTCGACCGTCGACCGCTATCACCGGCGGAAACCACCGCGCCGCTGTCCTCACCGTCACGGTGATTATCAATGGTGATCGTATGGTGGTAGATCATTGATTGTCCGTCCCCGGCGCTCAGCCACCAAAGCCCGCGCCTGAAAAACCCAACCCCGCAAACCCGGAAAACCCCCGGCCTTCGGCCGGGAGAAGTCTCCTCTCCGGTTGATTCGTTCCCCCCGGAAAACCCCCGGACGCTGACCGCTGCGGTTGATCGTTTCACCCCGGGTCGCTCCGGCGGCTCGGCACGGTGCGCCTCGCCACCTCCGCTCCGTCGCCTGGGGGACTGTACCGCTGTCCGCTGTGGTGGGAACGCGGTTTCCGGGCTAGCGCCCTCCAACCAGCCCTTCGGGCCCAGGGCCTTTTCGGCCCGTCGCAATCGCGTGCCACCGGCACGCGCGACCCTCGCCTCCCTCGGCTCGGTCAAAACTCCCGCTCGGAGCGTGGTCCGCGGCCCCGCCCTCGGGCTCAGTCGTCCCCGCAAACTGTCATTCCCTAGTGGGTAGATCGCCCGGCGCGGGGCCACTCCACACTGGCGAGAGGAACGCCGCCCGCTCCGCCGTGAGGGAACCCCCAAAAAATTCCCAAGGCCTGGCGCGCGCAAATCCAGGTTGTTGCCAAAGGGCGGCAATGGTCTTATATAGTCGTCCCCGGGGTCAAAAACACAGCCCCCGGGGCCGCACTTCAACTCCATTCGCAGGCCCAGCCTTGTCTCCAAGGCCCGGCCAGCCCCGCCGTCGCGCCTCGCGCGTGGGCTCGCTCACAAAATGCCAGCTTCATTGTTTTCGCGGTTGGGTAAGGGTTTCTCGGGTCACAACAACCTCAGTGCTTGGTGGTGGCCTCTGCAAGCACCGGCTCCATTGCGCCGCCGCGCCGGCCACACATCGGCCCGCGCGTCACCGCTGCCGGTGCTGCCAGGCTTAAACCGCCCCCCCTCCCCCCAATACCGCGGCCACAATTCGGCCGCATTGGGCGGGCTGGGGGGCTGCCTGGCTGGTGGCCCCCCAACCCCCCGGGTTTTTCCACCAAAACCAAAAACACTGAATTGGGCGCACGAACCGCGCCCAATTCAAAAGCCACCTAGCCCGAATTTTCCAGGTGGATCTCGGGATTTGATGGAAAATTCGGGCCTTTTCCGCCTCAGTCTTCGCGCCCAACTGGGGAATCCGGGTTCATTCGGAAAAGTTTTCTGCGGGAATTTTCTTGTTTTCTAATGATAATTGTCTTGGCTAAAGGCGGATGATATGTTCCCCTGGATTTAAGACGGAATGGAACAGCATGAGGTAATCCCTCAAATGCCGGGTCACAAGGAAATTTTGCCTAACATGTTGACGGCCGTTTTCCCCTAATTTCTTCGCCCAGAGGGGCTCTTTCAACAGACGCGTCATCGCCCGGGCGGCTTCGGCCACTGAATCCACCAACAACCCCGTGTGCTCGTGAAGGACCTGTTGGGGAATGCCGCCCACGGCGCCGCCGATCACTGGCCGTCCTTTCCAAAGGGCCTCCGAAACGGTCAACCCAAAACCCTCGCGGAGCGATTTCTGAACGACGACCGCTGAGGCCCGTTGAAGGGCATTAATTTCGATATGGCTCGTGGGGGGAAGGTTCAGAACGATAATATCGGGGTTCCCCTTGGCCTTTTCCCGCACCTCGGCCAACACCTGTATTCCCTCAGGATCATCGTCCGCGGCCCCTCCAACGATCAAAAGCCGGGCCGGACATTCTTTGCGCGCCCATTGGAAGGCCTCGATCACCCCCACCGGGTCCTTCAGCCGGTCAAACCGCGAAACCTGCGTGACCAAGGGTTTATCCAGAGGCACGCCGAGCCTTTCGATAATGGTTTTGATTTCCCGATCCTCCAAGGGTCGGTTTTTGTCGCTCAATGGGTCGATGGACGGGGCGATCAATACCTGGGGAATGGGAAGGTTTTGGGCGAAGGCGGGGGTCGAAAAAACGGCTGCGTCGAAGGATTCAATGATGGGCCGCAAATAATCCCAAAGAATTTGGTCCCGCTGGGTCAGATCGATGTGGCAACGCCAAATCCACCGGTTTTTCCAGGCCGCCCTCTTTTGGACCAGGGGGGCGGGCTGGGGGTCATGAATATAAACGATGTCCGAGTCCAATGCCAGGAGCGCCGCGTTTCCTTCGACGGTTTCCTCATACACGCGAAAATCCGCCGGTTCAAATCGAACGGGGTCCCCGTGCAAGGCGTTGTGGATTTTCTTGGTCACAATGTAAAAGGCTTCCCCGCCTTTGAGAACCTCCCATCGGGCGTCCATCCCCAGCCCCTTCAACAGGGGAATCATTCCGTTCAATATTTCCGCCACCCCGCCGCCGACGGCCGTGGAATTGATATTGACCACCCGTTTCCCGGTCAAGGGCTCGGCCAAAAGCTGCAATTCCTCCAAAACGTCCGACCCCACCACCGCCCGATAATCCTCAAGCCTAAGCACGGGAGCCCTCGGTGGAAGCGAACAATTCGATCAATTCCTTCCGAATATCACCCAGGGTTTTTAAAGCCAAATTCACGTCCCGCACTTTTTCGGCAAGCAGAGGGTCCCCCCACTCCGCGGAACACCAAATGGATAAGTCATTTTCACCCGGCGGCAATCGCAATTTCGCCTCGAAAAGGTGGAGATAGAGGCTCCCGTCGCTCACGCGGGCCAAAGCCTCCGCCAATTCTTTCGGATTCGCCGCGACGTGCGGGGTCGGTATGGAAAAACGCCGGGCGGACATGAAAAGGAAGGCTTTTCCCTCGGGCAATTGGGGCGGGGATGGATTTTTCCTCACATGGGTTTCGAGAGTCTGGACCAAAGCGGCACGGAGTTGCGCCAAAGTCGAATGCTTTAACGGGTTGACGTCCGACAATGCCTTTGCCAAATCCTTCTCCCCGGCGATTTTATCCGCCCAGTAGGCGAAATCGTTGACCGGTTCCGGAACCAAAAACTGGTGCTCATATAAAAACCGATGGGTGTGTTGATAGATGACCGCTTCGGGGACTTGGCGCAAACCGTCCAACAATTCCCATGCGTTCCGGGCTTTTTCGTTCCGAATCAAGGTCAACGCCAGTCGGGTGAAAAAACGAAAAGGCGACTTGGCGATTCTCATGAAATCTTCCCGGCACATTCGAGAGCCCAGCTGAGGAAGCGGCCCACCTCCCGTTGATGGGAAAGCCGCATGGCCGCGCGGGTCTTGCCCGGCCCGACCTTCACACCGAGGCCGTGCCCCGCCACCACCCTGAACATGTCCTCATCCGTCACATCGTCCCCTACCGCCACGACGAAGGGCCGGCCGCGACGCCGCCAGAGGTTGATCAAAGCCCGCCCTTTGTCCCACCGCACGCGCGGCCTCAATTCCCACACGCAGTGTCCCCGGGTCCAGTGGAACGCCTGAGCGTGGGTCTTCCTCTTTAAAATGGCCAAGCGTCTTCGAAATAGTCCAAGCCGCCCGGGGCGCACCCGACGGTAATGAACGCTGATCCCAAAACCCTTTTCTTCGACGTGCACGCCCGCGACGCCGCGCATGTGTTCGCCCGCCAGCCGCATCAACTCTCCCGTGTGCCGCTTCAAAAGAACCGCAGCCCGATTGATGTGTCGAAATCCGGGCCCCGCCATTTCAAGGCCATGGTTCCCGCCATAAAACGCCTTTTCGACTCCCACGCGCCTTCGCACGTCCCCCAAGGAGCGGCCGCTGACCACCGCCAGGTCGCAGGACTCGGCCAATTCGGCAAGGCGCTTTCGACTTGCCGGATTCAACCGGGCACGCGACGGATGGTCCACCAGGGGGGCCAGCGTCCCGTCAAAATCCAAAACAAGCATCGCGCGTTTCGCGGCCGAAATCTTTTCTCCCCACTTGT
Source organism: Elusimicrobiota bacterium (assembly GCA_016722575.1). Lineage (NCBI taxonomy): Bacteria > Pseudomonadati > Elusimicrobiota > Elusimicrobiota bacterium. Next base: position 841,265 of record JADKIY010000001.1, read on the forward strand.
TGGAATGGGGCCAAAAGGACTTGGTCATAAGGTGCGCAATGTGGCGGATTCGGTCGGCAACCGCACCCGCGTCAATTCCTCAATCAGTTCCCCGGCCCAGCGGTAAATGTTGTGCTCCCGCACCATTTCACGCATTCGTTTCATCCGGTCGGCTTGTTCATCGGCGGGCATCTCCAGGGCGACCCGGAGGGCGTCGGCCATACGCTCCGTGTCGTAGGGGTTGACCAACAGGGCGTCCCGCAGTTCCCGGGCCGCCCCCGCAAAGGGACTCAAGATCAAAACCCCGGCGTTGTCGGGCCGCGCGGCCACGAATTCCTTGGCCACCAGGTTCATGCCGTCGTGCAGCGACGTCACCAGGCACACATCCGCGGACCGGTAGAACGGCAGAATTTCAGAGTGATTGTGGTGGCGTTTCAAGAAGACGATGGGCCGCCAGTCCCTCTTTTTATATTTCCAATTGATTCTCTCCGCCTCGGCGTCCACCTCCGCCAGGAAATCGTGGTACCGTTTGATGTGGGTTCGGCTGGGCGCGCCCAATTGCACGTAGGTTAATTCCCCCAGGAATTCGGGAAATTTCTCAAAAAAGCGTTCAATTCCATGAAGCCGCTCCAGCACGCCCTTGGTGTAGTCCATCCGCTCGACCCCCACCGCCAGGAAACGGGTTTTGATTCCCAACTCCTTCAAGAGGGCCGCCCGGTCCGGCCCCGGGCCCAAGTCCTCGGGAAAATCCACGCTGATGGGAAAGGGCTTCACCAACGTGGAATGGTTTTCCCGGTTGACGGTAAACCGTTCCCACTCGATCCGGCATTCCAACACCCGGTCCACGGTCTCCATGAAATTGTTGCAATGGAATTGCGTGTGGAAGCTCACCAAATCGGCGCCCAGCATCCCCGCGAGCAGGTCCTTTTGCCAAGGACAAATTCCAAAGGCTTCGGGGTTGGGCCATGGAATATGCCAAAAAACGGCCACCCGGGCGTCCGGGCGCTTGGCTTTTAGAATTTTGGGCAGGAGGGCGAAATGATAATCCTGGATCAACACGCAGGGGTTATCGATCCCCTTGATTTCCTCCAACACGGCCCTGGCGAATTTCTCATTGACGGCCTGATAGGCCGCGAAGTCCTGGGCCCGGAATAGGGGCCGCGTGTGGGCGATGTGGCAAAGCGGCCACAATCCCTCGTTGGCGAATCCGTAGTAATATCCGTTTTCCTCTTCCTTTGTGATGGCCACGCGTCTCAACGTGTAGAAAGGATCGTCCGGCGGCACCCGCAAGCGATTGCTTTCATCCACCGTTTCCCAATCGGCGTCCCCGGCTCCGTGGGCCACCCAGGTCCCGCCGGCGGCGCGCATCACGGGGTCCAGGGCCGTGACCAATCCGCCGGCGGGGACGATCCATTTCACGTTCCGGCCTTCGCGGGAGTGCATATACGGCTCGCGGTTGGACACCACGATCAACGGTTTCCCGTTGAGTTTTAGCTTGACGTGTTCCTTGAGCCGTTCGGCCGTCCAAAGGGATTCGGCGGTTTGGCGCAGGCGGGCCTCCTCCTCGGCGGCGGTTTTGGCCTGAACCAAATGCCGCGCAAACCGCGACGCCTCCTTGGCCAGAGGGGCGAACAGTTCGGAATGGGGGAGGGGCGGGTTTCCCACGGTTTCACCGGCCCGCAATTTCTTCATCCATTCCGCCATTTGACGGATGGGCCCCAACACGCTCCAGCGCATGAGGCCCAAAATGATGAGGGTGATTAGCGTCATTTGGACGAGAGCCCGGCCAAAGGAGTGACGCCAGATGCGGGCCAGATAACCCCGAATGTAGGTCGCGTCGTGAACGATCAACAGGGCCCCCGCGGTTTGTTCCTCCGTCACGATGGGGAAGGCGAAGGCGTATTCGGGCTTGCCGCGCCAATGGACATATTCTCCCCGCTCGAGGCGCGTGTCCATGGCCTCCGCCACCAATTCCGGTTTTTCCGGCAATATTTTCAAAAGGGCGCTCGTCCCCGCCAGGGCTTTGTCCTTGGCATCAAACACCACAATTCCCGTCAACCGGACCCGGCCTTCAAAACGGCGGACAATTCGCTCCAGACTCTTGGCGTCCCCCTTGGCCAAGGCCGAGCCCACGGACTCCTCGAGCCCCTCGGCCACCAGAGACGAACGCCGGTCCAGCTCCTCGGTTTGGCGGCTCCGCTCCTGCCTCATCAGGAGATACGCGGATCCGGCCGCCACCAGGAAAACAGAGACAAGCATGGAGATGATGAACTGAACGGTCATTTTCATAACAGCACCTCGATGACGATGATCGCCAGGATCAGGGCGGTGAGTTTAATGATGAATGGTCCCATCATTTTAAACCAGTCCCAGGGGGTGAAATTCGGATCGATGTCTTTTCGGATAAAAGAAAAAGCCACAACCGATTGGGCCGACCCAATGTGGGTCAGGCAGCCGCCGACGGCGTAGCCGGCGATTTGCGCCATGGCTGATATATGGACCACGCCGGTTTCGAACCCCCGCAGGGCCCTCCCGGCGAAGTCGGCAACGACATTGTTATCCAAAAGAGCCGACAGGAGCCCCGTTCCGATGAATTGGGCCGCAGCGACGGCCATCAGCCCTCCGTGCTCTAAGCCCCATTGGAGGCCCCGGGCCAGATGGGAAAAGAAATCGGTTTTTTGGAGGAGCGAAATGGAGAAGAACAAGGGAATCAAGAACAAATATTCCTGGGTTTCGTGCCAAGCCTCCCGCCAGGCCAGAGAGCGCATCTTTTTTCGCAAGGCAATGGCCAGGAAAGCCGTGGCGTATCCGGCCCAGGATGCAAAAAACAATGGAACATCGTGGTTCACAGCGTGCAAGATCAATAACCCAACGAAGGGAAGAAAGGACAAGCAGGCCCAACGTTGCACGGTTCGTCGCGGGCCCCGCATTTTTTCCAGCCGCCGATCCAAGGCAACGGCGGATTCGTCTGCCTTGTGATCGTTGCGACCGAAAACATGGACGTAATAATCATCCAGGGTTTCGGAGATATCCTCCGCCAGATAACGCCCCAGGAGGCGAAGCCGCGTGTCCCGGGGCACTTTTTCATTGACCAAGGCCTCGCCAAAGGGGACTCCCCGGTGGAGGCGTTCGACAACGGCTGGGTAATGCGCACCGATCGCCTCTCGGTGCTCCTCGGCGAATTCCACCGGGAGGACCACCTCGCCATGTCGGTCGGCCTGCATGAACCGCACATCGGCGGTGTGTCGATCCAAAATATCCAATCGTCTGAAGTCGACGATTTTGTCCCGCAGCGCCGGACGCAATCGAAGGAGCACCAGGAGATAACTCGCCAGTGCCGCGGGCAGGCAGTAGCGAAGGAAAAAACCGTCAGTCAAAAGGGGATGCAAATTGGCTTTCATGATCAAATTGGGCGGTTCGCCGTAGGCCAACCACATGCCGGACACCGTGGTGATGACCGTGGCCATCATCACGGAGAAAAGGACGTCCCGGTCTTTGACTTTCGCCCAAAACAGGAGTATGACCAGGGTCCGGGTCAATAGGCCGATCATGGAAACCCCATCCAAAACGCCCGAGGCCAGCGCGACGATTCCCGCCAACAGGCCGACGGTGGGAAAAACCCGCCCGCGCCATCGGGAGAGCAGACCGAAGGCCATGGTCTCCAACAATCGGGACTGGGAAATCGCCGACACAAAATAGGTCAGCCCGACGATAAAGAGCATCGTGTCCAAATGGATCAGGCCGTCCAGCGCGTGGAAATGGAAAAAATTCCGGACCACGAATTCCGCGAGGGCCGATGGACCCCGAATCGTCCACTCTTCTCGCAAAGACGAAGTCGGCCACCAGCGGGTGAAGAACGTCGCTGCAATGACCATCCCCGCCCCGAAGGTCAGGGCGTTTTTGTCTAAACGCCAGGAAATAGAACCAAAGACAAAAAGGGCCAGGACCGTCAATATCACTTCCAGGGCCAAAAACCAGACCGGCCATGGACCCGGCGAGAGCCAGGCTATGAGAAAGGCCAAGACGGCTGAGGCGGACAAAAAAGGAAGGGCGGGAATTCGTCTCACCGTTCCGTCGCTCCGCCGCCCGCCATGCGGGCGGGCAAAAAACGACGGTCGAGGGGCCAAGGCTCCGGGTCCCCACCCCGCTGCGTTTTTTCGATGGCACGGTCCAGCTCAATAACCATCATGTATAGTCGTCCTCCAAAAAAATAAGACCGCCACCCCGTCCACCTCTCCGACGGTTTCCCGTCCGAGGTTCGCGGAATGGCGGCCCGACCATTCAAATCCTCCGAAAGCAATTACGCTTTCGGACCCTTTTATATTTCCAGCTTCAATGATAGCCTATTTCCAGTGAACGTCAAAACAAGGAATTATTACGAGAGGCATTTCTTTCCCTCCCCTTCGCGGCGGGGGGTCGCCTCATGATTGATTCGGCCCTTCTTCTCCTTGGGATCGCCTGCGCGGCAACGGGAGGGGAGCTTTTTGTGCGCGGCGCCGTTGGGCTCGCTCGGCGAACAGGGCTTTCCCCGGCGCTCATCGGCGCCACGGTGGCCGCCTTTGCCACCTCCAGCCCGGAATTGTCCGTCGCCATCGGGTCCGCCCTCGCCAGGGAGCCGCAAATCTCATTGGGGGATGCGTTTGGGAGCAACGTCGTCAACGTCGCCCTCATCCTCGGGCTCGGGTTGTCCCTTTCGGGGATCAAGGCCTCCCGTATCGAGGTTCGTCGGGAAGTGGCGCTGGCCCTTTTGGTCCAAATCTTGCTGGGGATTGTTATCCTGGATGGCCGGGTTTCTCGTGGGGAGGGCTTTTTCCTCCTATGCGTTTTTGCGGGGTGGTTGGCGGCGCTAATTCGTGGGGCATCCAAAAATACAGTCGAAGTTCGGCTGCTCTCTCTCGCCGATCGCCTTCCCGTGGTGTTGGCCTGTAATTTAGCCGGGCTCGCCCTGCTTGTGGTCGCGGGTCGGTTGGTGGTGGCGGGGGCGCGGGGGTTGGCCTATTCCTGGGGAATCAGCGAGTTCATGGTTGGGGCCATTCTCGTTTCACTGGGGACATCCGTGCCAGAACTGGCCACAACGCTTGTCGCGAAACTTCGAAAACAAGACGCCCTCGGTCTGGGGGTCGTTTTAGGGAGCAATATTTTCAATGGTTTGTTTATCGTCCCCGTCGCCGCTCTTATTTGCCCCATTTACGTGAGTCGATCCTCAGCGGGGGTTTCACTCTTGTTTGGGGCCGCGGCCGTAACCCTTCTATACCCCAATCGATCGGGATTTGTCGGTCGTCAACGAGGCTTTTTTCTGCTGGCGCTATATGTTATTTACCTGGTTGTTCTTCTTTAGAAATAGTTCTCGCTAAGGTCCTAGCCGATCGCTTTATCAAGGGTTTGGTTCGGAGAATGAAGTCCGGAGCGCGGACACAATATTTGAATTTGTATCGGGCCCCCGCGCCGTGATCTTGACAATCGTATGCTTAAAGAATACGATCTCCCGCGATGTCCAGAACTTCGGAGGAACTGAAGGAAAAAATTGTGACCATCCGGTTCACCAAGAAGGAATACGAGTCAATCTGGGAACGGGCCAAACGAGAACACCGTGACCTGTCTAATTTCATCCGGGCACTCGTTTTAAAAATGGTGGAGCGGAGGTAATTTTTTTTGGGCTGACATGTATGCTTAAAGAATACATGGAATGAACAAATGCTCTTTTACAACCCAGGAAAAAACCGGCGGACCCGACCGCCACGTTCCACGTGTCGGCCCGGGCTCGCCAGAAACGTCAAAAGTGCGTGCGCGCCAGGCCTTGGGAATTTTTTGGGGGTTCCCTCACGGCGGAGCGGGCGGCGTTCCTCTCGCCAGTGTGGAGTGGCCCCGCGCCGGGCGATCTACCCACTAGGGAATGACAGTTTGCGGGGACGACTGAGCCCGAGGGCGGGGCCGCGGACCACGCTCCGGAGCGGGAGTTTTGACCGAGCCGAGGGAGGCGAGGGTCGCGCGTGCCGGTGGCACGCGATTGCGACGGGCCGAAAAGGCCCTGGGCCCGAAGGGCTGGTTGGAGGGCGCTAGCCCGGAAACCGCGTTCCCACCACAGCGGACAGCGTACAGTCCCCCAGGCGACGGAGCGGAGGTGGCGAGGCGCACCGTGCCGAGCCGCCGGAGCGACCCGGGGTGAAACGATCAACCGCAGCGGTCAGCGTCCGGGGGTTTTCCGGGGGGAACGAATCAACCGGAGCGGAGACTTCTCCCGGCCGAAGGCCGGGGGTTTTCCGGGTTTGCGGGGTTGGGTTTTTCAGGCGCGGGCTTTGGTGGCTGAGCGCCGGGGACGGACAATCAATGATCTACCACCATACGATCACCATTGATAATCACCGTGACGGTGAGGACAGCGGCGCGGTGGTTTCCGCCGGTGATAGCGGTCGACGGTCGAAAAGCGGCGGACCCCTCACCCTAGCCCTCTCCCCAGGGGGCGAGGGAATGAAAGGAGGGCCCGCCTCATTCCGTCCCCAATTTCGACGGCCGGATGTGGTATTCGCCGGTCAGTCGGTAGTTTTCCCAAAAGTGGTGTGCTATATTAGGGAAGGTCAGTGGCACCACAGTTGTAGGAATTTCAAAAAAGCCGCCATTTGCTGTTTCCCCCCGGGGAAGAAGGTGGCTCTTCCGGGGTTTTCCCACCCTCGGGCGACCAAACCCCCTCCGGGCCTGATCGCCGATCTCATCGGTTTTCCTTTCCGCACTCTTGCCCGCCACACCCCGCCTCTCCACAATCGCTTGACTCAACGACCGTTAGGATTTTTCCTCGATTTCTCCCGGAAAGCGGATCCTTCTTCTCCCGACCGCCGCGTGACGATCGGGCCGGCGTCCGCGGGAGGCGAAAGCGTTTAATTTCCGATCATCGATCGGCGACCCGTCGCAGTAAAGGAACAACAGCGGAATCTCCTTTTCGTGCCGCAGCAGGTTTCGGCCACCAGGGCCGGTCCTCGGAGGAGCCGCGAAATCGCGGGAAAGAGGAAAATCCCGACCGCGCTAGCGGAAGTGCCGCGTGGGTCCCGCCTGCCAGTGGCAGGCGTTTGCGACCGGCCGAATAGGCCCCGCCTCCGAAGGAGGGGCCGCCCGTTTCGCCATTTTTTCAAATGAAAAATTCCTGCGAATCTTGCCTGATGCCGTTCAACAAAGATCCCGGCCGACGGGAGTCGGACCGGTATTGCAATTATTGTTTTAAGAACGGGAAATTGTGTTTCGAAGGCCCTGACCTAAAAGAATTCCAACGCGGTCGCTACGAAAGCATGGTCGCCCAATCCTGGCGCATTTTTTCACCTACCTGGTCCGATTTGCCCCCGTTGGAAATCCAAATAACGTTTTGGGGTTCCCTATATTAAGTTATAAAGAATCAACGTCCCCTTTCCCCGTCCGTGGGAGAGCGTCGGGGTGAGGGGTCCGCCGGTTTTTGACCGTCGACCATTATCGTCGGCGGAACTCTCTCGCGCGGCGCGACGAAGGGACAGCGATCATCAGTGATGGCGCGGGGCTTCGCCATCGACAGGCTGGCCCCATTAAATCCCGCCCCGAGAAAACCCCGCCCCGGGGCCCGGAAAGTCTCCGCTCCACCTTGCCCTTCGAATCTCATACGGCGTCCAATCCTGGCTGTATGGTCAAACGGTCTCCCCGCGTCATGGGGATCCTGGCCCACAACTCTGATTCGATCGTTGTTTTGGAAATCCCGCGTCAGATCGGTGCGCCTGGGAACAGGCCGACACGCCTCGAAAGTCGTTTGATCCATTGGAAAAATCCCCGATTGGTTGCGGGCAGAGACCCGCACCATGGATTCGGCATGATTTGCGACGTTGATTTCCCTCCCGAACGTGACATGATGGAGCATCGCAAATTCCCCATTGGAGGCCGTATGGTCTGGTCCGATCACTATCAAAACAAGTCAATCGCAACATGGGTTTGCTGACGGAAAAAGACCAGGAAATCCTCCGCAAAGCTTGCGTGGCCGTCTGCGGCTCGGCGGTCTGGGCGGTGTCGTCGTCGAAAATCTGGCCAGGCTGGGGGTCGAATCCTTTGTTCTGGTGGACCACGGGACCTTTGAACCCACCAATTCCAACCGCCAGATCTATTCGTTCACGGACACCAACGGTCGGCTGAAAACAGAGGTAACCGAGGAGTTCCTCCGCCGAATCAACCCCGCCATCCGCACGCGCAAATACCTCACAATGACCGACCAAAACATCGGCGAGGTTCTGGAAGGCGTCGACGCCGTCGCTCTCAGCATCGACGACATTCGCGCCATCGTGACCCTTAGCCGGGCGGCCCGGGCCAAAAAGATCCCGCTGATCGAGGGATGGGCCGTGGCGCAGGAACGTCCGCGTTTTCACGGCCGACACGCCCACTCTGGAGGAAGTCTACGCTTTGCCGACCATCGGCCGGGCCGTGGCGAGCATTTCCGACCAGGAGAGCCGTGAATTGATTCTCCATTCCCTCCGGCAATTGCAGGGGGTCGAAGGCCTGGCCGAATACTATCCCCCGCCCACCGTCGAACGCCTCATGCAAAAAGGGGAAGGCACGACGCTCGCGCCCATGGTCTGGCTGACGTGCGTTCTTATGGCCAACGAAATCTTTAAAGTTTTAACCGGTTGGGGCTCCTTGGCGCTGGCGCCGAACTTCCGGTTCTACGACCCGATGGAGGGGCGGATTCCCGGCGCCGTTAAGAAATAGTGGACAAACCGGCGCGCTGTTTCTGCGGCTGCATCGCCTGGGGCCATGCGCTTGGCGGTGCGCTTTCCCGCGCCGCGCGCCGGGAGGTGCTGAACGGCGTTCACGGCAACACGCACCTGATCACCAACCAACTGGCGCGCGTCGACCTCGTGACGGACAGTCTCATGCATCTTCCCGGAACCGCCCGCTTCCCCTCCGGCAAAGGCCGGCGCGATCCGGGAAGTGCATCAATACGCCCGATCGGTCGGGGCGCTCGTGTTCATCGACGCGTGCCGCTTCGCGGAGAACGCGTGGTTCATCCGCGAACGGGAGCCGGGATACGCCCAACGTTCCATCGCCGACATTGTCCGGGAATTCTGCTCCCATTCCGACGGCTGCACCATGAGCGCCACCAAAGACTTCCCCGTGGACGTAGGCGGGTTCCTTGCGACCCGCCGCGAGGACCTTCACTTCAAATTCCAAGACCGCTTGATGCTGGTCGGCGAGGGCCTATCGGTCGACGCCAAGGCCCGTTTGTATTCGGTCCTGCGAAAATCCCTGCGCAGCGAAAAGCTCTTGCGCCGCCGCGTCCGGAACGCCCGGGAGCTTTGGACCCGCTTAAAAGCCGCGGGAGTTCCCGTGGTGTCGCCCCCCGCCGGCTACGCGGTCTTCATCGACACCGCCGGGCTTTTTGGGCTGTTTGCCCCAAAGACCGACACCCGAGCGCGCCTTTTGCACCAGCTTTACTTGGAGTCCGGCATTCTGGCCGCCGAGAACATGCTGACGCCCGAGCAAGAAGCCAAGGGCGTGCGGATGATCCGCCTGGCGATCCCCTGGGGCATTACAATCCAGGACGATGAAATGGGTGGCGGCCGCGTGGCGGATCTTTGGAGTCGGCGGCGGGAAATCCCGGGGCTGAAACTAAACCCGCCGCCCCGATTGCCGCACCGGGGACTATTTGGCGGAATACGAACGGCTTTAGTCGATGTAAACGGTTTTTGCGGTCGAAGTCCGGCGCAAACCCCGTCGGAATACTCCGAAAAGGAATCGCCCGCACGGCGATCT